>JBDUDG010000417.1:0-2977 GCA_040003045.1 Saprospiraceae bacterium
AATAGCAGTATTTTTATAAACAATCAAGCGGAGTGCATCTTTGAAATCTGTTGATCTTGCACCACCAGCATTTGTCAATGTGATTATGCCGGTACCTGACCCGGAGGCATTGATCCCTGCAACAGAACCCGTCATCATAAGGATTTCATTTGGGGCATCTGGTTCGTTGCCCGTGACGTGGATTGTCATGGAGGAAATGATGGCATCATATAACATCCCTATGTCTTCATCTGTAATGGGAACTCCAGTGGAAAGGCATGTATACTGGAGTGAATTAAAGTCACCATCAGTGGCGCCAGAGGAATCGTTGCAGTCGAGATCTAGATAATGGTCGCAACCAGGTATTAGTGAAAATTCTCTGGTGGATGTTATGTAATAGAAGAAATCAGGAACATTACATAACGGGGAAATTGCCCCATCTATACTATTTATTAAACACAATTGATCATTTAATTGATCAGTTGCTAAAAAAGAATTACAATACTCAGAAGCTGTTAGCCCATAGAAATAATGAATACCCGGCAGTTCAAAAACAATATTACTATTTGCAGGATTATTAACGTCAAGTTTAACTAACGCTTCTGTGAACGGACTACCTGATATTCTGGTGATGTAATAATATTCACCATTATAGCTGGTGATGTCACCCCAATTTGGGTAACCAGAATCCCCTAGATTTATCATTGATCCTGTAATTACATTAATTCTATATACTGTACTTCCTTGTTGGGGAGTAATCATTATATAGCAAATACTACCTCCAT
Source organism: Saprospiraceae bacterium (assembly GCA_040003045.1). Lineage (GTDB taxonomy): Bacteria > Bacteroidota > Bacteroidia > Chitinophagales > Saprospiraceae > Opimibacter. Next base: position 765 of record JBDUDG010000417.1, read on the forward strand.
TAGTGGCTAACCCTTGAATATCTAGCACGGGGCCTGGGATATCAAAATACGCAGTGAATGCTCCTGTATTGGTGTCAATCTTATAAATATCTGATGCAATTCCAATTACTAAAACATTTTCTAATGAGTCCATTCCTATTCCATCATGAAAACCCATTGTAGGCGAAACATCAATTATTTCACAACATTGATCACACTCACATCCAGAGTAATTTAAATGGACTTTATAAAATCCAAACGGCGGTTTAGATGCAAAATAAGATTGAGAATGTACTTTTCCAATAGAAATTATTATATGAATAACTACTAAAACAATCAAATAAACAATCCTCAGGTTTATAGTTTTTCCATTAAATATGCCAATTAAAGAATACAGGGCGAAATAAATTTCGCCCTGTATTAACCGCTTGTCATAAATACCTACAAGCATGGGATTAGTTCACAGCTACCATTCACCGTATAATACGCTTTATTACCAGGAGTATTAAAATTTACAGTGACAGTCTGGGGGCTAGTCGAACCAGCCTGACATGTTATTCTGGCTGTCGCTGCATTTGATGATTGAATGCAAAACGGAACTCCTTTTGCCATACAGAAATGATATGTTGAAGGAGTACCCCCAGCATTCAAAGTTGTTGATAACAAATAACCGTTTATCACACAGGTTCCTGCACCTGCTGAACATGGTGTCGCACTTACCAAAGGAGAACTTGACCCACAAATATCTAAAGTAGTATTGCCTTCAGTAAGTTGTATTAAACAACAACAGTCATTTACCGGACAATTATCACAGTCATCGGGTACATTACGTGACTGAATCTTCTCATTATCTGAAATGGAAGTCTTCTGTATATCTGCTTTTTCACATGAGGTAGCCAGTACCAGACAAAAGCAGATCAAACTAAAAAAGAATGAAATTCTCATAACATAGAAATCTAAATGAAAATAAAACACCAGTTCTACTGATTGGGGTCTTCAATTTGTATTTGTGTAAACATAGGTGTTTTTAGACCTGACCTTTCTGATTCCAGAGATTCAGGCCGTAAGACTCTCTGATCCGATAAGGCAAGTTTCGCCTGTCAAAAGAAATTTGAAAGTGTTGACCCGAATTCCCTGCCAAATCATCAAAAACTTCCAGACACCAGGTTATTACTTCCGCCTCCAGGTTGCTACTAAAAGTACAAAATGATTTGGTTTCCATGATCAAATTTTTAAAGTTTGAATTTCAATCGGGTCATTCTCAAAGGGAGATCGTCTTACAAGGATCCTCTCTTGTGAAGTATTTTCTGCTGTCAGGTTTTATATAGGTTTTCGGATCACAGTAATAAATGATAATGTATTCAGTTTTTGGGGGCGTATATAAAATCTGGTGACAGACATCCTTTTGCTCACGGCACGCTTCTGAACCGCATTGGAAGCCTGCTAGTACATCCCCCAAGATCAATACGAAGTAAAACTTCATGATAAAGAGATTTTGAACGTAATAGAAAAAGCTCAACTAGGCCGACACTCTAGTCAGCATTACGGTAAATCTCTTTTGGGTAAATATGGATCAGTTCTCTTCCGCCCGGATGGATCAATTCCGGGCTATTCCTGCCATGGGGAAATGAAGCGGTCTTTGACAGAGCAGATTTTAGATCGCCCCTATGCGCTGATGCGCTGATGCGCTGATGCGCTGATGTAGAATTGCATGTCGACTAATTTTGGTTTTCATTGTGATGAAAATTAAATCACCTTAAATATATACATTAATTCTGATCAATTTGTATATATTTTTTGAAAATAAATTATTTTTTATACAATTAATTTTTGGCGTCGACTTTTAAGCTGGGCGATGAATCCCAAGATTTATCCTACAGGACTTAACTCCTGAAAAAGTGCTTTGACGGTTGACCTCAAAATCCCAACCTGAGCATTTATTATTCTTAAAAATCTAACGCCCCGGTGTTTTTGTGCCACTAACTTACGAAGCCCTTTGAATTTTACGAAATGCGGCAAGGGCTAAGGCAGGATCATTTACCTGACGATCGTGATATCTCCATTTCGAAGCTCAATGCGACCATCCTTAAATCTTAACAACAACCGATAAACAAACACGCCAGGGTTAAGCACCCTCCCTTTCATCTTCCCATCCCATGCATACATGGGATCATTTGGTTGGAAATGATCAGCCGCATACAGCACATTTCCCCATCTGTCGAAAATGAAAAACT
>JBDUDG010000418.1:0-2970 GCA_040003045.1 Saprospiraceae bacterium
CCGAATCTCTTTCGGAGATTCCTGTGATGTATCTTGAATTCGGAGTCAGTGAAGGATATTCATTTCGTTGGTGGGCAAACGCAAATCAACATAAGGATTCAACTTTCTTTGGTTTCGATACCTTCGAAGGCCTTCCTGAAAGCTGGGGTACGTATGGCAAAGGAGACATGTCGGCAGGTGTTCCCGCTACGAAGGATTCCCGCAGCACTTTCATTAAAGGATTATTCCAGGATACCCTGTTCGATTTTATCAGGTCACATAACCTCACTGATCATCGCAAAATCATCCACCTGGATGCAGATCTATTCTCCTCAACATTATTTGTCCTGACAAGTCTTGCGCCATTTCTTAGTAAAGGCGATATCCTGTTTTTTGATGAATTCAATGTGCCAAATCACGAATGGATGGCCTATCAGATTTTTACGGATTCATTCTATGTAAAAACAGAGATTCTCGGAGCAGTCAACAATTATTATCAGGTCGCTTTCAGAATTGTATAAATTAATGCGCCGCTGATTTAAGTTGTGATATCTCATTGTCCTTATCTCTAAGTTGTCTTTTCAACTCATCATTTTCATCCTGTAGTTTTTTCAACTCCGTTTTACAATCATCAGATTTGTACGTATCTGACTTCATATCCGTACCTGAGGTTGAAGAAGGAGAATTCCCGGTGATGCTGTGCAAGAAATCCTTTATGATCTTTATCCCGTTTTCACCACGAAAATAAGTAGCTCCAAAATAAACAGCAGGAAGAAAAATGATGAAGAAAATAATAAACCGGAAACAACCGGTGGTCTTATACTTAGGAGGAGCCATAATTATCTGGATTTAGTTGTGGAGAGTAAAATACACTTTCTCAGGATATTCTGGACCAATCCTGCTTGTACTTATGTTCAGTAGACAAATATCGTGCAAGAGGTTTATTATTGTCTGACTTTAATTCAGGATCTGAAGTGATGATCTCTTCCGCAATGGCTCGTGCTGTTCGCAGTATGGCCTGGTCTTCCACAAGATTGGCAGCTTTGAATTCATATGCACCACTTTGTCTGGTACCGGCAATATCACCCGGACCTCTTTGTTTCAGATCGGCTTCTGCAATCAGGAATCCATCATTGCTTTTGCAGATTACCTCAAGACGTTCTTTCGCGGATTTAGAGAGCTTATAGCTGGTCATGAGTATGCAATACGACTGATCAGCACCTCTTCCTACACGTCCTCTCAATTGATGCAACTGGGCAAGACCAAAACGCTCCGCATTTTCAATTATCATCACAGATGCATTCGGTACATCAACGCCCACCTCAATCACTGTAGTCGAAACCATGATCTGGGTTTTCTTTTCGACGAATCTTCGCATTTCTTCCTCCTTTACATCTGCTTTCATTCTGCCATGAACGACTGAGATTTGATATTCAGGTCTTGGAAATATCCCAAGCAATCTTTCATATCCATCCATAAGATTTTCGAGATCCAGTTTTTCGGATTCTTCAATGAGGGGATAGATGATATAGACTTGTCTCCCTTTCGCTATTTCACTTCTTACAAAATCCATGACCCTGGATCGATGAGCTTCCGTGCGCTGTGAAGTGATGATTGGCTTGCGTCCCGGTGGAAGTTCATCCAATATAGAAATATCCAGATCGCCATATATCGTCAGGGCTAGTGTCCTCGGAATTGGTGTCGCTGTCATGACCAATACATGTGGCGGATGCAGAGGTGATTTTGTCCACATCTGTGCCCGCTGAGCTACGCCAAACCGATGTTGCTCATCTGTAATTGCAAGCCCTAGATTTTTAAATTCCACACTTTCCTCAATGACAGCATGCGTACCCAATAGCATCTTTACCTGTCCATTCCTTAGCGATTCGAAAAGCTGTGTCCGCGCACTACCTGTGATGCTCCCTGACAGAAAAGCAACCTGTATATCCATTCCTTCAAGATATGTTGATATCGATTTGTAATGTTGCATCGCCAGCACTTCAGTTGGTGCCATCAATACACTTTGATAGCCATTGTCAGCCGCTAGTAACATACACATCAGGGCTACAACCGTTTTTCCACTTCCCACATCTCCTTGTAGAAGCCGGTTCATTTGTTTTCCTGAACCCATGTCCCTGCGAATTTCACGCATGACTCTTTTTTGAGCCTCAGTCAGGGAAAATGGTAGTTTCTCATTAAAAAATGTATTGAAGGAAACTCCCACTTCTCCAAACACAAACCCTTTCACCGTGTCATTTCTTTTTACTTTGGCACGCAATAAGAGTAGCTGAAGAAAAAACAATTCTTCAAATTTTAACCTGTTGCGTGCTGCAATGAGTACCTCTTTATTGGCAGGAAGATGCACCTCCCTGAAAGTGTCAAAACGATTTTTAAATCGCAATTTAGAAATGATGTCGCTTGATAAATTTTCCATAATATCTGAAGAACGGAGCTGGCTAAAAAGTTGCTTGATGATCTTTCTTCGTCCCTTGCTGTCAAGTCCTCTCAGCATAAGCTTTTCTGTGCTGCTGTAAACAGGTTCCAATCCGGTAGATAAATTTTTATCCTCAGCTATTTCTTCTATTTCAGGGTGGACTATGTTGAATTTTCCCCTAAAATCCTGGAGCTTTCCATACAGCAAATATGGCTTTCCGGTTTTGATCCATTGGTCGATCTCCTTGTATCGCTGAAACCAGATGACCTCAATTTCACCGCTGCTATCCTCAAAGGTGGCAACCAGCCTTTTTTTATGACCCGATCCCTCAATAACCTTTTCTGTAAATATCCCCTTCAGTTGCACTGCATCCTGTGATTTGCGGGCCTCAGAAATGCTGGTGATTTGAGATTTGTCGATATAGCGGAACGGTAGGTCCCAAAGCAGATCTCCTATACGGTGGATACCTGTCTCTTTCCGCAGCACCTCACCTCGTGCAGGGCCCACACCCTTAAGGTATTCTATCGGCTGATCTAGTATGGTCTCTTCTCTGCTCA
>JBDUDG010000096.1:0-9957 GCA_040003045.1 Saprospiraceae bacterium
TGAAAGAGGTACCGAGAGTTCGAATCTCTCCCTCACCGCTCACACATCAATCAGTTTTCAAATACAAAATAAAGGTCCCTTCAATGGGAAAAAAGCCTTCTGTCAGTTTATCATGATCGAAGGCTTTTTTCTTTTTGGAATGGGAGTAAAGCCCTATCAACATGAGGGTTTCCCCCTATGAACCCCTGTATTGCCGATTTATAATTTTATACCTGTAAAATATAAGATCGAAAAACGCCATTGTTTTTGTCAACTCTTTGAAGCTCTTTATTATGAAATACATCCTACTCGCTCTAATCTGTCTGCCTTTCTCAGTGATTTTCTCCCAAAGTTCAGTGCAATATGTTATCGTCCCACAAGGCGGAACTGCTAGTGGAAAATCATTGTCTATGTCCTGGACAATCGGAGATTTAGTAACGCAAACAGCTTCTTTCGGAGAGGGTATAACAACGCAAGGTTTCCAGCAACCGATTATTTCAGTCAAGAAACTGGATACACCAGCGTTAGACCCAATAAATGTTAGCCAGGGAACAAGTCAGAAATTTCCTTCACCTCTTTCTGCAGATTTTAACGCGGAAATTTATCCTAATCCGGTAAACACAGATGTGACGGTAAATATTTCCAATTCTAATCAGGAATATTATCTAGATCTCCTGGACCCCGCCGGCAATCTTCTGTCAAGAAGCAAGAGCCAAAATGCACAGGAAGTAATCCATATGGCTCAATTGCCTGCAGCACAATATATATTGCGCATCAGCATTCCGGATGCACAGCAAACAAAAGTTTTCCAGATTATAAAAACAAATTAATAATCAATCCTTCTATTCGGACAAACGTGATAAAACCCTATTTCATGAAAAATATTCTACTAATCTCCATCCTGTCGTTGTGTGCTTTTTCTGCGATGAAGGCACAGATTTCTACGCCCTCAGGAATGCGTTATCAGGCTATCGCAAGAGATGCCATTGGTAATATACGGGGCAACGAACCACTGACTGTGAAAGCAGAGCTACTGGTGCTTGATGAAAAAGAAGAAGTGGTGTATTCAGAATTCCATAAAGCTACTTCTGGTGAGTTTGGGTTGCTCAATATCACTATTGGAGAAGGAAAAAGCGAAATCGGATCATTCTCCGATGTCCCCTGGAGCAAACAAATCTGGGTCCGCATTTCCATAAAGAATGCTGATAACGATGACTACCAGGTAGTCACCACAAGCAAGCTCTATTCTGTTCCTTATGCATTCTATGCGCAGTCAGCAGGTGCAGTGAGCGATCAGGGAACCGATGGAAGTGGAATCCATAGCAATGGCGGACGTGGTGCTTCATCAGGTGATCTTGATCAAACATCCATCTACTGGGCACTTGATGGAAACAAGAATGCACATAAAGCTAAAGGTGGAGGACCACCGGTATTAGGCACGCTTGATCGCAAAGACCTTGTCCTGATTACAAATAATATCACACGGATGGTGATTGACAAAGATGGAAATATCAGTTTTATTACGAATCTTGACCTGGACGGCGATCTTAATGTAGATGGTAATACCACATTGAATGGTACACTTGATGTGACAAACATGAAGGCTACTCATCTTTCAGGTACACTAAGAGTAGATAAAGCTACCACGCTCAATGATGCGCTTACTGTTGAGAATATGGCTCCAACTCAATTGACAGGATTACTTGCTGTCAACAAGACCCTGAATGTCAAAGGTGCTACCACATTAAATAGTAACCTTGATGTAACTAATACAAGTGCAACACACCTCACAGGAACACTTGTAGTTGATAAAGAAACAACATTGAACAATCCATTGACTGTAGCCAATATGTCAGCATCCAATCTGACTGGTCCCCTTGATGTAGACAAAACTTTAAATGTCGATGGTGCTACCACGCTGAATGGATCATTGGATGTAACCACCATGAGCCCTACTCATCTTTCGGGTACACTGGTCGTAGATAAAGCAACTACGTTGAACAGTACTCTTACAGTTGCAAACATGTCGGCAACAAATCTTACCGGATTACTGGATGTAGATAAAACATTAAATGTCGATGGAGCTACTACACTTAATAGCTCACTTGATGTAACGGGAATAAATCCTACTCACCTGACAGGTATTCTGACAGTCGATAAAGCGACCACACTTAAGGATGCCGTAACTGTCACCAACATGGCCCCTGTTCACATGACCGGCTCTCTGGATGTGGACAAGACCCTGAATGTTGACGGTGCTTCGACATTAAATGGGCCACTTGATGTAACCGGAATGAATGCTACACACCTGACAGGTACACTTGCCGTAGATAAAGCAAGTACAATCAAAGCTGCACTCACAGTGATGAATGCAGCTCCGACACACCTGACAGGCTCCTTGAATGTAGATGGTACTTTTGGTGCTGCAGGAAATATCAACCTTGATGGCCCATTGACCGTAAGTGGAATGAATTCAACCACATTAACAGGAACATTGGAAGTGGGTAAACTGGCCACTTTGAAAGCAGGACTCGTAGTAACCGGAACAGGTAATTTAGGCCCTAATGGTGACCACCTTGCTTTCTTTGACAATACTGAAGGTGGCAACTCTGATGGAATCGCAATACGGATCCAAAACAATACAACTACTGCACAAAATAATTTTGTGACTTTCTATAAAGGGGACAATTCGGTAGCCGGACGTATTGAAGGTTATGTGCTTTCTGATGTAGGTTCACCGCCGGTGCCAACTAGTGATGAGATCTGGACCGCAGTGTGTTTGGCTGTTGCCAATTATAATCCGATCACGATCATGTGGACACAATTCGCCCAATACTTCAATATTGTTGGTACGATTTGGAATGGTGCCACAATCCCTGGATTTACGATCCCTGATTTTCCGGGACTTACACTTCCTGATTTTCCAGGACTTACACTTCCTGATTTCCCTGGATTGGCTATTCCTGATTTTCCTGGTCTCACTCTTCCTGATTTCCCGGGCGTTGTTATTCCTGATATTCCTTCGATTTCGATACCTGATGTAGGTGAGATATTTCCTGGGTTGACATTGCCTGATGTTCCTTCATTTGGTATTCCTGATATACCAGCATTTACAATTCCTGATATACCAGCATTTACAATTCCTGATATACCTCCATTTGTAATTCCTGATATACCTCCATTCGTCATACCTGACGTACCTACGATCGATTTGTCTGACAAACTTTTTGTTTGGCCTACTATTCCAACCTTCAATGACATACTTATACAACAGGGTGTATGTCCGAATGCAAATATATTTGATGTGCCTAACGGATACGTTTACAAACTTATCCAATGGGGTGTTCAGAATGATATGCAGAACATGATTTCTTTCAGCCCTGTTGATCTCGCTGCCAAAGTAGTAGCATGGGGGGTAACGAAAGCTGTTAAGTCAGGTGGAATTACATATGGTTCCCAGGGTGCAGATTATGCAGAATATCTTCCAAAGCAACATCCTACGGAGGAATTTATGAATGGTGAGATAGTCGGTGTACATGGCGGCAGGATTTCAAAAGTTACTACAGACGCTGATCAGATCCTTGCTATTTCTTCTATGCCTTTAGTTTTAGGTAACCAGCCCGAAGAAAGTGATCAGGACAATTATGAAAAAGTTGGATTTCTTGGCCAGGTACCAGTTTTCGTTCAGGGTCCAGTGGAGCTCGGCGATTACATCATTCCATCAGGTAAGAATGACGGTATTGGAAAAGTTATCAAACCGTCAGATTTGAATTCAGATATATTGCCTGAAATTTTTGGGAAAGCATGGTCTGCCTCACCATATGAGACAACAGTAGTCATCAATGTCTCAATAGGCCTTCGTCCAACAGAAATCGCTGAAGTACTGAAACAAAGAGAGAACAATCTGAAATCACTTCAGGAACAAATCAATACACAGAATTCAGTGCAACAGTCCCTGAAGGATGATGTGCATATGCTGAAAGCTTATCTCGATGTATCTGATCACAAGGATGGTAAAGGAAAGTCCAAATAAGACAAAGAACAGTTTAATCATCAAATCTTTAAAGACATGAAAAATATACTGTTTCTTTTAGCGGTCGTTCTGCTTTCCTCCGTTGGGATACAGGCTCAATCAGTGCCGCAAGGGATGCGCTTTCAGGCGATTGCCCGCGACCTCGATGGAAGGCTTCTTTTGAAAAAAGAACTGGTTGTCCAGGTTGAATTGCTTACAGCTGCACCGGATAGTAAAGTATACTATACTGAAACACATAAATCGTTTTCAAACGAACTTGGACTTCTTGATTTTGTCATTGGTGAAGGCACAGAACCTTCCGGCAAATTTTCAGATGTTCCCTGGTCAACTGAAGAAATGTGGGTCAGAATCTCTGTCAAAGCAGAAGGGGATAAAGAATTTCAGATTGTAAGCACAGGGCAACTCTACTCAGTCCCTTATGCTCAATACGCAGGCTCTGCAGGTAAGATCGTTGACAATGGATCAGGTAATGGAACTCGCGGGCAGTCCGTGAATATTGATCAGACATCAATATACTGGGCGTTGGACGGAAATATGAATTCCCATAAATACAAAGGTGGTGGACAGGCTGTGCTAGGCACTACGGATGGTACTGATCTGACCATGATCACCAACAATATTCCAAGAATGATCATTGATAAAAATGGTAACATCAATATCATGATCAATTTCATCATACAAGGCGATTTGAATGTTGATGGCAATACTACATTGAATGGTAATCTGGATGTGACCAATATGGCAGTATCACATTTTACAGGTTCGCTCAGAGTTGATAAAGCCACTTTGTTTAATGATGCTTTGTCTGTTGAAAACATAGCTCCATCACAACTTACGGGAAGCCTGGATGTCTACAAGACCATGAATATTAAGGGAGTTACAACATTGTATAACACACTTGATGTTACGAACATGGCTGCTACTCATATGTCAGGTACTTTAACAGTGGATAAGGCTACAATACTAAATAGCCCTGTTACAGTAACAAATTTCTCGCCTACACAAATGACAGGGTTACTTGATGTTGACAAGACTATGAATGTAGATGGTGCTACTACTTTAAATGCAGCATTAGCAGTTAGTGGTTCTGCGCATCTTACTGGCACACTTGTAACTGACAAGGCTACAACACTGATGAGTGCTACTACAGTAACTAATCTGGCACCCACCAATCTGACAGGTCTTTTGGATGTAGACAAAACAATGAATGTGGATGGTACTACCACGCTGAACAATTCGCTTGACGTCAATGGCATGTCTGCTACGCATCTTACAGGTACGCTTGCAGTTGATAAGTCTACAACTTTTAAAGATGCAGTGACTGTAGAGAATGCGGCCCCCACCCAAATGACAGGATTGTTGAATGTTGATCAAACAATAAACGTTGATGAATCAACTACCATGAATAGTACTCTTGATGTATTAGGTGCAAAAAGGACACACCTGACAGGCATCCTTACAGTTGATAAAGAAGCTACATTTAAAGATTCCCTTACTGTAGCAAATGCAGCACTTACACATTTGACAGGAAATCTTCAGGTAGATGGAGATGTTCTGATGGATGGCGATATAGGAATAAACGGACCTCTTACCGTTTCAAATATGAATCCATCAGTATTGACAGGTGCGATGGAAGTACAAAAACTCCCGACGTTGAAATTTGGATTGATTGTACAGGGTGGGGGACCAGTCGGACCGGATGGAACACATCTTGCTTTTTTTGATAATACCGAAGGCGGTACAAGTGATGGGATTGCTATTAAGCTGAACGATAACCATACCGATAAGGAAAATAATTTCATGACCTTTTATAAAGGAACTGGATCCAGTGTTGTTGGCCGTATTGAAGGCTATGAATTCGATGATATTGCAGATGTTCCTTTGCCTACCAGCGATGAAATTTGGACAGCGGTCTGCATAGCAGTGGCAGATTACAATCCGATTTCAATAGTTTGGACACAGATTGCGACAGCTTTCAATCTGGTAGGAGATGGATGGAATAATGTTACAGTTCCGGCTTTTGATATTCCGGATGTTCCGGCTTTTGATATTCCGGATGTTCCTGCTTTGGCTATTCCTGATGTACCTGCATTTGTTATTCCTGACGTTCCCGGTTTTGTTACCTCGGACGTACCTGGATTTGTAATACCAGACGTTCCATCTTTGACCGTCGGTCCGTATCTATGTGGTACAGTGCATGTATGTCCATGTCCTTGCTTGGATTTCAGTTTTACTTGCTGCTGCATAGATGAAACTGTATGTTTGATCCCTGAATTCACTTTGTTCCCGGGTATTACGATTCCTGATTTCCCTGGTATTCCGATCCCTGATTTCCCTGGTATTCCTATTCCTGATTTCCCTGGTATTCCGATCCCTGATTTCCCTGGCATTGCAATCCCTAATTTTCCTGGTATTGTGATCCCAAATGTGCCATCGTTTAATTTGAAAAATTTATTTGGAGAAGCACCTCATATGCCTACGCTGAGTGATATTCTTGTTTCTCAGGGTGTGTGTCCCAATGCGGATATTTTCAATCTCAACAATGGTTACTTCCGAAGATTAGCTGATTGGGCTATTGAAAATCGTCTTACCAATTTGCTTACTGCAGACCCAATTAAATTGATAGGACAAGCTGCAGCATGGGCATTAACTTCTTCCGTATTGGATGGTGGTGTGGTATATGGATCAAAGGGAGCCGATTATGCAGAATATCTTCCAAAGTTGTATCAGAACGAACAATTTATGAAAGGAGATATTGTCGGTGTATACAATGGAAGGATATCAAAGAATACAGTAAATGCAGATCAGGTTTTAGCTATCACATCACAACCAATTGTGTTGGGAAATCAACCTGAAGCTGGGAAAGAAAAAGACTTCGAAAAAGTAGCCTTCCTTGGTCAAATACCTGTTTTCGTACTAGGGCCGGTCAATGTAGGGGACTATATTATTCCTTCCGGCAAAAATGATGGTGTGGCCATGGCAGTTGGTGCAGATGCGATTTCAGCCGAATTGTTGTCTAAAGTATTGGGAAGAGCTTGGGCAGCAAATACTGTTGACGGTATTTCCCTGATCAACACTTCCATTGGTCTTCGTCCTTCTGACATTGTTCTAGTATTGAAGAAACAAGGAGCGGTGGAGAATAATATTCAGGCACAGATTGAACGGCAGAAACAAGGCAATGAATCGATCAGTAATGATATTGAATACCTCAAGAATACACTTGGACTAAAAGCGACAAGTTCAAATCCATAATTAATAAATGGTGAATGGAACTTCCAGGGAAGGCAAATAGTATTATATTGTTTGCCTTCTTTTTTATAAAATGAAGTGTTTATGAAGACAGGAATTATAATGGCCATCCCACTCGTTTTGCTACTTCTTTTGTCAGGAACTTCCTCAGCTCAGAATTTTGAAGGGATATTCAAAATTCATGTCACAATGCCAAATGTGGATAAGACCTCAATTTTGAGCGTTCGCGAAAGTAAATCGGTAATGGAGGTTAAAATGGATTCTGCTGAAGTTATCAGGGTCATCAAAGACAATGAAGCAGGGACTACGATCATTCTTCATCAGAAAAATGATCTGAAATATGGGTACAAAATTTATGATATTCCAGATCCAACTTTTCAGGAAGCCGGAACCAAAGATGAGACAGCCGAAGTAAAAACTGAAATCACAGATGAGGCTAAAATGATTCATGGTGTTTCTTGCAGAAAATATTTATTCACGAGTTCTTTTGTTAAAGCAGAAGCCTGGATATCAAGCGAACCAGGATTTTCTTTGTCGAAATATTATCCTGAATTCCTGGGAAATGAGCTTAACCCACATATCTATTACATCCGTAAAGCAGCAGACAAAACCGGTTTTGTCATGAACTTTTCAGAGAAGCTTCTGGATGGAAATGTGCAAAGCATAGTAGATGTAGACATGGTGCAAAAGGAGATTTCCCCTGATGTCTTTAAGCCCACAGCCGATTATCTCGTTCTCGATGATACAAGCATGAAAGAACTGTTTAAAGGGACGCTCAGGGATGCAGTCAAAAAAAAGCAATGGGATGAATTCATGCAGTTATTTGGCACTAAATAGGCCATATTCACTCGTCCATATTTGGAGCACCAGACTTCATAACATTCTGTAAACAATAATTATATTCCTAATAAGCTAATTTTGTCCAGTTTAATTGGCAATACCTTCTGACAATTACTTCTTTCATAATAATTTGACCATCATGAATTTTAAAGAGTTGCTTTTGTCCATGAATATCCCCCTGAAGGGTTTCATGATCATTGGATTTCTGTGCTCGATGATTTTTGCAGTACCTGCATTCTGCGCAGGCCATACGATTAAAGGAACAATTTCCGGGTATGAAGGAAAGGGAGCGATGTTGGCAATGATGTATGGTGGCAATCAATATATGGTAGATTCTGCTGCTGTGGTGAACGGATCTTTTACGTTTAAAAGCATGTATGATCTTCAATCAGGAGTATACCTTGTCGTACTCCCACCTTCTAAAAGTTTTTTAATACTCGTTGATCAAAATATACCATCCATCAATTTCAAGGCGGATGTAAATGACATCGAAGGCACCATTTCGTTTGATAAATCACCTGACAATACGGAGTACTACAATTACCTGAAATTCTTCCAGACCAAAAAGATTGATCTTGATCGCATCAAAACGGATTATGATTCGCAGAAGAGTGAAGATGCAAAGACAGAATTGATGGCAAAAATGCAGCATATGAAGAAGGAGATCGTGCAATACCAGACTGAACTGGTTGCCCGAATTCCAGGGACACTGACTGCAGCTATGGTGAAATGTGAATTACCTGTTGAGCCTCCTGCTTTTGAGGGGTCACCTGAGGATATGCAGTTGAAGAAGTTTTTTTTCCAGAAGACACATTACTTTGATAATATTGATCTGAATGATGAACGTCTTATTCGTGCTCCGAAAAATGTTCTGGTGGAGCGTGTCCATTATTTTCTTGATAACCTTACTGTTCAACAGCCAGATTCGATCAATAAAAGTGTAGATTATATCCTTGCAAAGACCGCAAAGACGCAGGTTGCATATCGATTCCTTTTTACGGATATGTTCAATAAATACCGTGAGGCAAAGAAAGTTGGAATGGATGCGATCTTCGTGCATCTTGCAGAGGATTATATTGCGAAAGGGAAAACTCCCTGGATAGAAGAGGAAGAAAAAACTAAGGTATTGACTGCTGTGAAAGCCATTTCGCCGACACTCATTGGCAAAAAGGCGCCCGATTTTACGGTGCAGAAAAGGGACGGAAAAAACATATCGTTGAACGATATTAAATCTCAATACACCATTCTTATCTTTTGGTCACCGAATTGTGCGCATTGTCAAAAGGATATGCCTGCGCTGACAAATTTTTATAATGCTTATAAAGATAAAGGCGTAGAAATTTTTGCTGTTTGTACCAAGGTGAATGAAGAGGAGAAAAACTGTTGGGACTTTCTGGATAAAAATAAGTTGACAAATTGGATCAACGGAAGCGATCAAAAGGGTGGATCTTCCGCCGTACAAGTGACCTATAATGTCAAAACGACGCCGAAAATTTATGTCCTGGGAGCAGATAAAACCATCCTCGCCAAGGACATAGGCGTGGAAAACCTGGAAGAGGTCATGAAGCGGTTACTCAAATCGTAGGGCTTTTTCAACAAATTAAAAAAGAAAGGTATATTTGCGACCCTTTAGGACTATTGGTGTCCCAAAAGAAAAAATATGGGATGTAGTACATCCCGCCGAAGGGCGGGATGGTCCCAAAAGAAACCGGAAAAGAAAAAGTTCGGGATGTAGCGCAGCCCGGTAGCGCATCCCGCCACAAGGGCGGGAGGGTCCCAGGAAGAAACCGGAAAAGAAAATAGTTCGGGATGTAGCGCAGCCCGGTAGCGCACCTGTTTTGGGAACAGGGGGTCCC
>JBDUDG010000419.1:0-2967 GCA_040003045.1 Saprospiraceae bacterium
AAATGGCGTCATACTTCTTTTGCAATTGATCAATATCTTCTTTCGCAGAAATAGTAGTATTGTGAAAATGTCGATATCCAAATTGATTTTTCAAATAGGCCATTTCATCCAATACATTTTCATTTGTGATTTTATACGGAGCAACACCATACAATGTAAGACCAGATGGCATCGCTTTTGAATCGAACACATCTACTTCATATCCATACAACCGCAATTCGCAAGCGCAGCTTATTCCGGCAGGACCTGCTCCGATGACGGCAATTTTTTTACCATTCGGAGCTGCAGGTGAATAAAATTGAATATCCGCTTTGATAGCTTTATCCGTCGCATAAGATTGCAATCTTCCAATTTCAATGGGCTTCACATCTGAATGATTGTAAACACATGCCCCCTCGCAAAGCACTTCAGTCGGGCAAACTTTTCCACAAGCGTGACCAAAATAATTGGAATCAAATATGGTCTTCGCCGCACCCATGATATTCTCCGAATTGATCTGCCGGATAAAAAGAGGAATATCAATTCCAGTCGGACAAGCATTCACGCATGGCGCATCATAGCAGAAGAGACACCGGGAGCTTTCGTAATAAGCCTCAGTGCTATTCATGAGAGGCTTGATCTGGGAAAAGTTCTCTTCGAATTCGGATTCGGATAAGGGAGGGAGGTATTCGGGCATGTTAAACAGATGTGAGACTTGAGACAGTGGATATGGGATATGAGATGTGAGACATGAGAAATGGAGACTTAAAATCCCACACATCTGTTATCCGTTTCAAATTATTCATTTAGGAAAATTTTCCAATTAAATTGAAAAGCATTTTTTGGTTCTGATCAATCCTTTTGGCAAAATCATCGTATTCATTAATCCCCAGATATTTTAAGCGACTGGCTATAATTAATTGCGTATCTAATTCGCAACTTGATCCGTATGAGTAATGCAAAAAATTCCTAAAATCCAGATCTGAACTTCTTCCAGCACCTTCTGCAATATTAGAAGGCATGGACACAGCACTTCGACGTACCTGACTGGTCAGGCCGTATATTTCTGTTTTAGGAAAAGAACTAGTCACATTATAAACGTCTGTTACTAAATCCATTGACATTTGCCAAACCTTTAGCTTCTTGTAATCATGCATATTAATCATTTTTAACTGGTTACTACGCTATCTAAATTAAACACATTTCAAATCCCGCATCTCATATCTCACATCCCACATCTCAAATCCGAATTGAGCTGTAACTGTCGTGTCTCAATTTCAAAGATCCGTCGATCCTGCCCTACAACTCAACTAACCTCCCATAAGTCTCCGGCCGCCGGTCCCGAAAAAACTGCCATACATTTCTTACCTCTTCAATCATATCGAGATCAAACTCTGCGACAAGCAATTCGTCATTATCTTCTGAGGCTTGTGCAAATATCTGTCCACGGGGATCAACGAAATAAGAAGTGCCATAAAATTTGCCAACGTTCCATGGTTTTTCATAGCCAACACGATTGATGCAGCCCATGAAGTATCCATTTGCTGCAGCGTGCGCAGGTTGTTCAAGCTTCCAGAGATATTGCGACAGACCGGCAACAGTAGCTGAAGGATTATAAACAATCTCAGCACCGTTCAAACCCAATGCGCGCGCTCCTTCAGGAAAATGACGATCATAACAAATATAGACACCAACTTTTGCATACTGCGTCTGGAATACCGGATAGCCAAGGTTACCAGGTTTGAAAAAGAATTTTTCCCAGAAACCGGATGTATGCGGAATGTGATTTTTTCGATATTTTCCTAAATAACTTCCGTCCGCATCAATCACTGCGGCTGTATTATAAAGGACACCGGCTTGTTCTTTTTCGTAGATAGGGACGATGATGACCATGTTATACTTCTTCGCATACTGTTGCATGATCTCCACAGTTGGACCTGGAACCGTTTCAGCACTCGCATACCAATTCTTATCCTGTCCCGGACAGAAATAAGGTGTATTGAATATTTCCTGAAGACAAAGGATCTGTACACCCTGGCGACCGGCGTCTTCGATGTACGGGATATGTTTCTGCACCATGGCATCCACTATTTCCTGAATAGTTCCTTCGCCCTCTGTCAGCGGGAGGGACATTTGGATGAGACCTGATTTGATTATTCTTGGCATAGTTTATTGATTCAGAATAGTAAGGTAAAAAAAAGAAGCCTGGAATGATCCGTTCGTTCACTTCGACTCCGCTCAGTGACCGACGAACTATTACCAAAAGTAGTTTCGGCTCCGCTCAACTTGAATGTTATCGATTGTTCGATTAAAAATAATTGCATCCAATTTGTTGTCATCATTATTACCCATTGTTGTATTAAAAAGAATTGCATCCGATGGGCTTTTATCACTGAGCGGAGTCGAAGTGACTTCGGCTAAAACCCTTCCGGTCACTGAGCGGAGTCGAAGTGAGCCGGGACCGTTTTTCTTTAAATGATTCCTGTCACCTTATTTCTCCTGATAAACTGCCCATAGCCCTTTTCAATCTTCACTTCACCATTATCTACCGCTACTTGTCCGCGCAGTATTGTTGACTTGCACTTACCTTTTAATTTCCAGCCTTCATAGGCGCTGTAGTCAACATTCATGTGATGTGTTTTTACAGTTAGGGTATGTTCTTCATTGGGATCGAAAAGAACCAGGTCTGAATCACTGCCAACGGCGATGCAACCTTTGCGAGGAAACATGCCGAAAATCATTGCTGCATTTGTAGAAGTAACTGCAACAAATTTATTTAGTGTTATCCTTCCCTTTTGCACACCCTCACTGAATAATAATTCCATCCGGTTCTCAATAGCAGGATGTCCATTTGGTATTTTCGAAAAATCATGTTCACCCATTAGCTTTTGCTTCCACATGAACGGACAATGATCTGTGGCTACCACCTGAACTGTACCCTGATTAATTCCTGCCCATAATGTATCCTGATCTTTTTTCTGGCGAAGC
>JBDUDG010000420.1:0-2949 GCA_040003045.1 Saprospiraceae bacterium
ACAGAATGTTTGTTTCTGCGGATGATGTCAATGGCTTTATTTTTTGCAACGAGGAATAACCATGCCGAAGGCTTTTCGGGTATGCCTTTAAGTTTCCAGACATCAATGGCATCAATGAAGGTTTGCTGCACCACATCTTCTGCTGTTTCAAGGTTTTCGATGCCAAATATCTTTGTTAAAACAGAAACCATCTTTCCCGATTCATGCCGGAAAAGATGGTCAGTAAGTTGGTTGATATCATAGGACAGGGTCAATTCCGCTCGAGCAATTGTTTTAATTTCAATAGATCTTTTTGATTGGCCTTCCGCATCATACCGGTCATGAATGGTGCCAGAATTTTTGAAAAACCACTTGGATTTCCTTTGTTGGTTAAGATCATTTTAGTTTTTCTCTGCCCTAAAGCCTGCCATTCATAAATCGTTTGCATAGGAAACGGTCCCTGTGAAGTCTGCATTACAAATCTTGCGCTGCTCTTTTCGATGACTTCATATGTATAGACCAGTTTTTTACCCATGAAGTGCGCTTCAAATTCAATCTGCGATCCTATTTTCAAAGGCTTTGGCGTTTTCCAGATGGCCGACTTAATATTGACATACCATTTTGGTGCATTGTCAGGATCTGAAACAAATTGAGATACTTCATCCTGGGGACGAAGTATCTCAATTGAAGTGATGACCTCTACCATGAGATTACATTTTCAATTCTTTAATCTCTCTGAGTTCGACGATACCATCATCAAATTCAAGTATCGGACAACCTTTTGAAATCTCAATTGCAGCATCATAATTTTCTGCTCTGCACATCAGGTAGCCGCCCACCATTTCTTTTCCTTCCATGAAAGGTCCATCAGTGACGACTTTTTTGCTGCCTGTTACTTGCCTTCCACCCCGGTCAAGAGGTTGTGCGCCGACCAATTGTCCTTTTTCCTGCAGACCACCCATCCAGTGCATCCATTTTTGCATGTGTGCCTGCCATTCTTGTGCAGATTCCTGCATGCTTTCAGCGTCACCGCCACGGAATAATAAAAGATATTCTTTCATAGAAGGTCGTTATTACATTTCCATGGATTGGATAGGACGTACCTCAAGTCTTCCGTTTTCTTCGAAAATCGGGCAGCCTTTCGAGATTTCAACGGCTTCGTTGATATCTTTTGCATTGACGATAAGGTAGCCACCTACTGATTCTTTTGCTTCAACAAAAGGACCATCACTGACTACTTTCTTGGTACCGGTGACCTGCTTGCCTGTGGGTTGCAGCGGCTCTCCACCTACAAGGATTCCTTTGCCTGCAAGGTCTCCCATCCATTGCATCCAGGCTTGCATGTTGTCTGCTGCGACCTTTGAATCCTGGGCATTGTGGGCATGGTTCTCTCCGCCCCTGAATAAAAACATGAATTTTTCCATCTTGATTTTTTTGTGTTAGATTAAATATTGTTGAATTACACCCTGAAGACGAATGCAGATCTGAAATTTGGACAGAAGTAGCGAAATTTTTCTTCTTTTCTTCCCAAATCACCATTTAAACGTTTCAAAAGGGCATCATCGCTGGGCTATTGCACGATGATCATGTACTCATAGACTGGTTTTTCGGATGTGCCCGTATTCTTTGCGATTAAATTTCCCTCTTCTAGTGTTTGCTTTCTTCTCTCCCACGTCATCCGGGGATCATCATCAAATTGCAATTCTTCCGGACCAGTTAAGGATTTATTCTCTTGAGATATATACTGAACGTGAATGTTGCCTGTGAGACTCGATTTTGTATACCCAATTGGTTTAATCGTTTCAAAGGAAAACTGTCCCCTGTCATCCGTTTTCAGATATCCGAATAAACGGGCATGTTTCATATCGCCATCATTCATCAACACATGGGCAGCAGTATCAGCATACCAGCCAAGGTTTGAAGTTTGATAGAAATAAAGAAGAAGATCTTTTTGAGGGATCCCTGCTTTATTTACAATAGTTCCTTTTATAGTGAGATGTATACCGGGTTCACTAATTGTCACAATTGTAATCTTACCAGGTGTAGCATTTTCTTTTATGACATCTCTGAAAGGTGTCAGGGTATGAAGTTTCAAAAAAACATCATCAGACAGCACCTTTGAAATCGTGGTTTGTCCTGATTTAAGTTGTGAATCAATTTGTTGGATGATTTCACTTTTATCCTGTGCACGGATAGAAATATGTGAAAGGATGAATAGGGTAGTAAGTAGAATTGAAAATTTCGTTGCCATGGCCAAGTTATTTATGATCAGTATTACCCGATGTAGATTTCGTAAGTAAAATCCTGTCTCTTGGCAACTGATTTCAAAGTTAAGGTTATTCGCCCGGCCACCGAAACTGAGTTAGAGCGTGAGACGAAATAGCGAAGGAAGCTCTATATTGAAATACCTATTTTATCTCCATATGGAATTATACTAATTTTATTACCTGAGTTTGCTCCCGAATCCCTCATTATCAATCCACCATCTGCCCACACATACAATAGTATCCAATTCTGCATGCAAGTTGATGACAAACATTTTGGAACCAAAGGAATGGAGGACTAAGGCTACGATTAAGAAATATCGAATATTAAGTTGATTTATAAATCGTGATTTGAATTTGTTTCGCATGAACGACGTGGAAACATTGTCGAAGTACGCCATTCTGGATACTACTGCCAGGTTAAAAATATAATATTGATTAGTAGTACGAATACTGATTTAGTTTCGTCCGCACTATTTTGCCAATGCATTATTTTACGCAAGCAATAACTCAGATGCAATACCGCGGATCTCCTTCAAGGATTTCCTGCTCAAGCTTAGGTGCTTCACCTGCCTTCCATAAACTTGTGCGATGCACAACACGATAATTCAAAGGACCGCCATCAGGCCGGTCACTTCGTTCATATGGCCTCGGTATACATACAATTTCAGCCGAAAGTTGATCGGTAGTGGCAGTCACCAGGACA
>JBDUDG010000097.1:0-9885 GCA_040003045.1 Saprospiraceae bacterium
TCGATTTTGTTGCTGAGCTGCAGCACAAGGAAGAAGTAAAGCACGTCGAAGTATCGCGTCTCAAGATCTTCTAATTATTTGCTTGAACTTAGTGATAGCATTAATTAGTAACGAACAGGAAGCGACCTGGCCGATGGTGGCGTGATGGGGGATAAGAATTTTTTAAAATAAAGAGGTTGAGTTTGTCAGGATTGAATTTTTTTTAATGGTAAGTTTAGGCATCAGATAAGTGTTCCATGGTAGGTTTAGTATTGTTTTAATCAATGGCAAAAAATGTAGACTTTCGTTTGATATGAACAGCGAACTAATCATATACCAAAACCCTGACGGAAACATCAAAATAGATGTCCGCCTGGAAGAAGAAACGGTCTGGCTTACACAAGACCAAATGGCAACACTTTTTGGCAAAGCTAAATCGACCATTAACGAGCATATCAAGAATATTTATGAGGAGCAAGAGCTTGAAGAATCGGCTACAAAGAAGAAATTCGGAATTTCCGAATTTCAGCAGAAAGCCCATCATTACTACAATTTGGATGTGATTATCTCTGTAGGCTACCGAGTAAAATCGCAGCAGGGCACCCAATTTCGTATATGGGCTACACAACGCCTTAAAGAATATATCATCAAGGGTTTTGCCCTGAATGATGACCGATTCAAATCAGGCAGTTCGATGAATTATTTCAACGAATTACAATATCGAATCAGGGAAATACGTCTGTCGGAACGCTTTTTCTATCAGAAAATCAAAGACATCTACACCACCAGTATTGATTATGACCTCCGGGACGAAAAGACAATTGAGTTCTTTAAGGTAGTTCAAAACAAATTGCTTTGGGCGATCAGTGACCAGACGGCGGCCGAACTCGTGTATCGCAGAGTGGATGCCACCTTGCCATTACTGGGCATGCAATCTTATGACAAAAAAAATTCAACTTCTGTTAGGAAGTCTGATGTCAGCATTGCCAAAAACTACCTGACCGAAGATGAGATCAAACTACTCGGCCTCCTGGTAGAACAATACCTGGCTTTTGCCGAAACCATGGCGCAACAGCGGACACCTATGTACATGGCCGACTGGATCAGCCGGTTAGATAGTATTTTGCAACTCAACGGCAGAGAATTGTTGAACCACGCAGGAAAAATCAGCCACGAAATGGCACTCCATAAGTCAGGTGAAGAATTTGAAAAGTACAGCCTTACCCAAAAATCAGCAGAGAGAGAGCAAAGTTTGAATGAGTTAGAACAGGACATGATAAAATTGAAGTCAAAAAAATGAAATGCACAGGAGGTTTCAGACCATAGCCTTACCTACCCGCTCAGAACTTAACCTTCCCATGCAAAAAAACATTGATTGCCCATATTGCGATGGCCAGGTCGCATTAATCCATCAAATACAGAAACTAAACTATAAGAAAGAGGATTTTGACATTAGTGCCCATTTTTACAAATGCAATAGTTGTGGTGAAGAATTTACCACAACAGAGACAGATGAGTTGAGCATGACCCAGGTACACAATTTATACCGGGAGGGGCACAGAATTCCTTTCCCAGAAGAAATAGCTCAGGTCAGGGAGCAATATGGACTTTCTGCTGCAGCGATGAGTGAGGTACTTGGCTTGGGTGTAAATGGATATGGGTTGTATGAAAAGGGCGAAATGCCCACAACAGCGATTGGCAACTTGATTGCTTCTGCCAGAAATCCCGTTGTCTTTAAAAACATGTTGGAAGGGGCCATTGAATTGATTCCGAAAAGTGCAGGTATCACTGCCTTGCAAAAGGTGGGAGACATCATGGAGATAGGAAATCAACCAAAATCTTTCATTAACCAGATCGACAGATATAACAAGCCAAATTCATTTACGGGCTTTAAGACACCAAACGTAGAAGTCATTAAGACCCTTGTAACATCTTTTATTTCGAGATGTAATATTGTGTTTAATGATCGCCTTAAGATTAATAAACTTCTTTTTTATTGTGATTTCCTGGCATATAAATCAAGTGGATTTTCTATCAGTGGATTGTCATACAGGGCTATTCAATTTGGACCAGTGCCCTCGGGTTATGATAACCTCTTTGCCTTACTACAAAATGATCAGACAATTTTCGCAGACTGGCAGTTGGAGGATAAAAATCCCAGGGAGTTATTTTTTGCTCAAACCAAACCTAACACAGACTTGTTAAGCAAATTTGAGAATGAGATTCTGGATTTCATCTGTGAAAAATTTTCAGATACATCTTCGTGGCATCTCGTGGAAATGAGTCATGCTGAAAAGGGATGGATAGAAATGAATAAAGAGAGAGGGATGATAAGTTATCAGGAGTATGCGTTTAAACTATCTGGTGTTTATATGGATTCCAAGTGAGATAATATTAAAAAAAGAGTGGATCCAGTTCCATAATTCTACTATGAATTAATTCTTCAGCTTCATGGATATCTTCAAAAGTGATATCAATATTCCTTATTTGTACTTCAATATTATCAGATAGCATCTCCGAATAAATCTCAAACAATGGCGCGGAATTCATGGTCAGGTTAGTCATTGGATATAAAAGCATCGTACTCTTACAATTTCTTCTGATTGCATAACTTACCATTTGGTACAAATCACTTTGACTTATTCCCTCCTTTTTATCCTTACCCATAAGCCGAAGCTTATATTTTGTGTCAATGATCAACTGGTCTTTAATAAAAATGTCATTTCTGATCTGAAAGACCTCTGCTCCTTGGTTTTTAGCCAGATAATCTGTGCTTTGGCTTATGATATTTAAATCAGGCCATTTATCCGTTATAAATCCGAAGATAAAGTCCTCAAAAATATACTCCATTGGAACAAGAAAACAGAAGTTTCTACCGTCATCAGAATCCATGTCTATAACCTGATTGGAGAGATAAAGCTTACAAAGTTCAAGAATGTGTTTATGATCCTCATATAATGGATTAAGCTTTACTTTTTGACAATCCTCAGCTGTGCATCGAATATCCTCAACATCATGAAGTATGAATAGAATTTCATTCAGTTTTTCTTTATTGAGAAAGTTTTCACTAATGGAAAAAAGTCGCTTCGTAACGTATTTAATAATCCGGTTAAAGAGATTGTCATAAACGAAAGGCTCGTAGCTACAATAGAAGTTTTGCCATTTGGCTGTCGAAAGATTGTTTTTTGTATATTTTTCAAAGGACAAACGCCCTTTAAGAAAAGCAGTTTCTTCTTCAATTCTTTGGTAGCCTTGGTATGGCTGTTGTGAAATTATTTCTTCAGTAAAGTTTGCAAATACATAGATAAGCAACTCCAGGTAATCATCAAATTTTAATTTGGTAACATCGGCAAATGAAAACGGGAACTTAATCTTTCGACAGTATGTGAGCCAAAACAACAAGTTAAGTTGCCATATTTTTGGATCTGCAATCTGATTTCCATGGAAGATCTTGGGATAGACTTCAATTCTTATATCTTCATATTGGACAACACCAACATAGTTACGAGCAGAAATCTTGCCATCAATTGTAAAATCAAAAAATCTCTGTTTCTGAATTTTTTGTTCTTGCTGTTCTTCTTCAGATATTTCCTCCTCATTTTCAATATACCGGTTTCTATTTTGCCAAACGGTTGAGAGGTATCCGACAAGGCCTGGAATTTCACTTTTGTGTTTTTCAAAACTGTGGCTGTGCCATTCAAATAACCTCACAATATGATGATTTGGTAATTTTCCACTGTACTCCCAAGTCTGTGCTGAATTCCAGCTTCATTTAATATTTTTCTTACAGTATCTGCATTATTTTGACAGTATTCATATAGAAGAGGAATGATCTTAGTGTTCAGGATTTTATCTTTTTCAGATTGTGCCTTGTTAATAAAGAATGCATGACCAATAAAGAAGTCCGGGTTCTTTTTGCAGGTATATATGGCCTTATTAATAGCTTCCAGCATTGAGGACCACCATTCATTTTCAGGATAGATTGGATATAATGCTTTAAATTCAAAACGCCTCCGTAGGGCGATATCTAATAAAGCAATAGATCGGTCTGCAGTATTCATGGTTCCAATCACGTACAAGTTCCCAGGAACACAAAACTTCTCATTGGAATAGGGAAGTTCAAGCCACAATTCATTTGGTGCACCAATTCGTTTGTCATCCTCTAAAAGAGTGATGAGCTCGCCGAAAACTGCGGATATATTAGCCCTGTTGATTTCATCAATGAATAACGCAAACTGTTTGGTGAAATCGTTTTTAGCGGTTTCAAATTTAGCTGAACGAGAATCTGTCGAATCTTTATAACATTCCTCAAATGTCTCATAACCTACAAGCTTCAAAGCCTCCAGGCAACTGTTATAGAATATTCCCCTCTTTAATTCAAATTGTAAGTCACCACCTTGGTCTTCAATATCTGTATCACGTAATAAAGGTTTGATACCTTCAATAAAATCCTCGTAACTATACTTCTGATGAAAAGTAATAAAATTGTAGCGAGTTTTAAATGAGGAATTTTGAATTGAATCTATTTTAGGATTTTTAGCCATATCCAATAAATCCTGGCCTATAATATCGCTTAATTCTTCAACTTTATCACGAGCTATGGACCACCTGCTATCATTTTCTTTATGGAACAATTTTATTGAACGTCGATAAATATCTTTAAGCTGAGTAGATTCATCATCAGCAAATGACTGTAAATCTGCCCAGGCTTGATTATTAGGTTTGGTCTTTATCGACGGATTAACCTTTGCCTTAACAATTGGATGAGCAACTATTTCACTAACAGAAAGTGCTTTGCCTGAAGCGCCTAAAACTGCAGCTAATACCTTCCAAAGTGCATATTCAGAAAGCCTTTCTCTGAGAACTTCATCAGGTGATTTTGTGATACCACTATCCGTGAAAAATCGCTCCTTATAATCAATGAGTTTATAAGTTTTACCTGTGCCTGGAGGACCGTAAAGAATTGTGTTGATATACAAATCAATTGGATTAACCATTGAACCTGGTTTTGAAGAAATTAGATTAAGAATAGTGTTATACTGCTGCTTGGTGGCGGTAAAATTTGTACCCTGACTACCCACTTTTAGATCCTGAAGGTCCCTATTTTCCTTTATGGTTTGCCACAAAATGGGGTTATCCATTAGACTGTGGGTAATTTCAATACCTGATTGTAATTTTGTTTTTGGTTCTACTTTCCATAACTGATTATCGGAATTGTTAGAGTGATCAGTAGGATCAGATGTGACTTTAGCTAAGGCATAGCAACCGGCTTTTTTACCAGTAACCCATAAAATGACCTTGTCTCCTTTCTTAATTTTATCTTTATGGGCTGAAATGGTCCAGCTATTTAATTTTTTATTTGTAAGGGCAGTTTCAAAATCAAAATCTGAAGGATTACATTGGAAAACCCAGTAATTTGTTAACCGATGATTCCAAAGAGAGATAGCTTTATTACGTATCTCAGGCACATTTACTTTTGCAATACCCTGCTGTAACTTATAAGTAAAAATATCTTGTTTTTCCAATTCGTACCACTCAGCTTTAGCATAATTTATCCATGACTTATATTCAATTTCCAACGCAGAAAATTCTTTTTTAAATTCCGGTACTTTGGTGACGGAGACCGGAGATTCCAGAACCTGAGCAAGAGCAAGTACTGTAAAGCCATCGGTAATCAAAATTAAATCTCCTTTGGTATAAAGTTTTTCATCTGCACCAATAACAATGGAATGCTTTTTTAATAAATTATAAAAACTGGGTGTGTTGCTGTCCCAATGGCAACCTAGTTTCCAAACATTTCCAATCATATTTGAGTGAGTATTAAATGCTTCCTGGAAAAGTTCTCTTCTAAAATTATCATCGAAAATTGCTCTTTCAAAAAATGGATTATTAAATTTCCTGAATCCCGAAACCTGAGCTTTGCTTAATTGATTTTTGCAAGCTCTAGTAATCCCATCTAAATAAGTGTTGAATTCTTCAGGGTTAGAGCAATGGTAAATATAAGTAACAGAATCCCATTCTTCGACCTCGATGTTTTTAGTTGAGCGCATTGGAGAAGTATGTAGAAATTGCCACGGTTTTTCTTCATCTGGAATGAATGCGTAACCATATCGTTGACCAAAAGTAATCGAGAGTCGTTTGTCGCCCCGGGTACCATAATAAACTCTACGGTCATCCTGCTTCACGTTCAAAGCAGAGAGTAATTTCGAGGCATTTTCCAAAAATACAGTAGCATTTTCTGCGCCTATTCGCTTTAACAATTTGACCGTGTTTTCAACGGAAGAAGAATTTTCTTGTTCTGAGCTTTTAGACCTGATGCTAAATCCTAATGCTGTCAGCAGATCATTTGTAGGAGAGCCTCCACGAAGTTCCCATTCATTTTTACCATTTGCAATAAGATTTGCATAACGCATTATTCCTTTAGGAGGATAGGTTTTACCATTAATGAAAACATCATAAACAGTCGATGGCGGCAATTCGATTTTTTCCATCTCTATTTTATTTACCGCTTCATAGACGTGTTCTTTCGTAATATTTTCAATTGACATATTTATCAATATTTGTTATAAATAGATTGAAATAATATTTTAGTACAAAGCGCAATAATAATCTTGCATTGATTACAAAATCAAAATTCCAGAAAATCGAATTCATTCACAATATACTTCAACTTTTATATGAACAAGAATACATTAAATTAATTTCGAATAAAATACCACCCTAAATATTCACCAGTAGTAATCTCCACCCTACTCAACAAATGACGCAAGCCTCATCCGCTAACCTAAATAATTACTGCCAGATTCTAGCACTACCTTCCAAAAGTTAAAAGAGAAAGAATTTTCCTTCTTAAATTTTTTCCTAATTACCCAATAAATCTAAGCTAACACATCATTATATAGTATTAAAGTTCAATAAAATATAAATTATATAATAATTTAATATGATGATCATGCTACCACCAAATGTCAAATATAAATTTCCCCCTAAATACTTGGTATTCAAATTGATATAAAGGGTGAAGACTATAGCCTGATCATTTGAACACCATTTCCTTCATCGATACCGAACTGGAAACCCGTACAGGGAAGGTTCAAGATATTGGGGCATTTCGTGAGCCAAACCTTGAATTTCATAATGAGAGTCCTGAGAAGTTTAAATCATTTATTGCAGGTTCTCAATTTATCTGTGGTCATAATATTATCCAACATGATTTGAAGGCTATAAGGACGGCTATAGATTCTGTTTGTGACAAACCCAAATATATTGATACCCTGTTCCTGGCACCTCTCTTATTTCCCGCACGACCATATCATGCACTAGTAAAGGACGATAAGCTAAATACCGATGAGCTGAATAATCCACTGAATGATGCACTCAAAGCCATGAAGTTGTTTTATGACGAAGTGTCCGCATTCAAAAGTCTTGCACTACCGCTACAAAAGATCTATTGCAATCTGCTATATGAGCAAGAAGGCTTTAAAGGCTTTTTTGATTTTCTTAAATGGAAGCCATCTGGAATTGATGTTGCAGAAGTAATTAGATCTGTCTTGGGAAATGAGGTTTGTGCATCGGCTACCTTGGAAAAGGTGATAGTGACTCAACCAGTTGAACTGGCTTATTGCATCTCACTCATCAATGCACGGGAGGAATATTCGATTGTCCCCAGATGGTTGGCTTTCACGAGACCTGGTGTGGAACAAATCATGCGACAACTTAGAAGTACACCTTGTCTGGAGGGCTGTGCGTATTGCAATCGGGCATTGAATCCACAAGCAGGACTAAAGAAATATTTTGGATTTGATTCCTACCGCACTTTCGATGGCAAACCACTTCAGGAAGATGCTGTGCGTGCTGCATTGAAAGCCATATCACTCCTGGCTGTATTTCCAACGGGCGGTGGAAAGTCAATGACCTTTCAAATACCTGCGCTGATGCAGGGTCAGGCCAACAAAGGATTGACAGTCGTTATTTCACCATTACAATCTTTGATGAAGGACCAGGTGGATAATCTGGAAAAAGCAGGTATTGTCAGCGGTGTCACAATCAATGGACTCCTCGATCCAATTGAAAGAGGAAAAGCATTTGAACGAGTGAGCGAAGGATCTGCACAAATTCTATATCTGTCCCCGGAATCATTGCGATCACCTTCAATTGAAAGATTATTGCTCTCGAGAACGATCAACAGATTTGTTATCGATGAAGCGCATTGCTTTTCTTCCTGGGGTCAGGACTTCAGAGTGGACTATCAATATATTGGTGATTTTATCAAATCCTATCAGACGCAGAAGAAGCTTGATCAAGGCATCCCGGTCTCCTGTTTTACAGCGACTGCAAAACCACAAGTCATTGAAGATATACAACAATATTTTAAAGATAAACTGGGCCTCACGCTTGAATTGTTTCAATCATCACAATCAAGACCTAATCTCCATTACAATGTTTATGAGAAGGATGAAGAAGGAGATAAATTCAATGCACTAAGGGACATTTTGGATTCGAATAAAAATGCGCCAACGATAGTTTACGTTTCACGCACAAAGAAAGCGGAACAGATAGCAGATAAACTTTCAGCAGATGGATTTCCTGCCAGGGTATATCACGGCAAACTTGATCCCAGAACAAAGACAGAAAATCAAAATGCATTTATAGCCGGAGAGGTTCAGATCATGGTAGCTACTTCGGCATTCGGTATGGGCGTCGATAAGAAAGATGTTAGAAACGTGGTCCATTTCGAGATATCAGACTCACTTGAAAATTATGTCCAGGAAGCTGGCAGGGCAGGACGGGATGAAAATATGAAAGCAGAATGTTTTATTCTGTTTAACGAAGAAGATCTAAACAAACACTTCATCCTGCAGAACAGTAATAAGCTTACACTAAAAGAAATAAATCAAATATGGCGAGCAGTCAAGGATATGACCAGGTTTCGAAAGACAATCTCTCATTCAGCGCTCGAGGTTGCCCGACAGGCAGGATGGGATGAAACGGTAAATGAAATCGAAACGCGTGTGACCACAGCAATAGCTGCACTCGAAGAAGCAGGTTATTTGTTGCGAAGTCAAAACCTATCACGTGTTTATGCAGATAGTATTCAATACAAAACAGCTCAGGAAGCCATAAACAAAATTGAAGATGCAGGAAGTATTCCACCTGTGGACAAAATGAATGCCACCCGCATCATTAAGAGCTTAATCTCCAGCAAGCGCAGGTCACTTGTAGATGATGATGCCGGTGAATCGAGGACGGACTATCTCGCGGACACACTTGGAATACCACACGAAGACGTCATTCGTATCATCACCCAGATGCGTCAGGAAAAAATATTGGCTGATGCAAAAGATCTAAGTGCTTTCATCGGGAAGGGAGATAAAGAAAGCAGGTCCATGCAACTTGTCAATCAGTTTAGAATCATTTTGCAACGTATACTTCAGATCCTGGATTCCGGTGAGACAAAGATTCATCTCAAGGATCTACATCAGGAGTTGGCTGATGCTGGTGAGAATATAAATGGTAAGGACATACGGACGGCATTAATTTACATGGGAATTAAGCAGTGGATCCAATATGGATATATTGATCCCGGGAAAAATTTAGTCCGCATCCACTGCAAGGAGGTGAGTTCAGAGATAGAATCAAAATTGCGGAAGTTACATGAGCTGGCGCCTTTTATAATATCTTATTTGATCCGGAAAAGTCAAACGGATAAAGATGAAAGTAAACAACAAGTGTTGGTTGATTTCTCTGTGGTCGAGCTTAAGGAAGCTATCGAACAATCAAATGATCTTGTAATCAAATCTTCCTCATTGGCTGAAATTGAGGATGCTCTTTTCTACCTGAATAAAATTGATGCCCTTCAGCTTGATGGTGGTTTTATGATCTTGTACAAGCGAATGAAATTGGAAA
>JBDUDG010000098.1:0-9868 GCA_040003045.1 Saprospiraceae bacterium
GTCCTGAGGACAGTGGCAATCGATTATGCACGATTACCTGCAGGGAAATTCAGGACGTCATGTCAGGAATTATTCCGGAAGGTGTGCGACCTGTCGTAGTCGATAATTGCGGTGGTGACACACTTGAGATCATTAATGTCAATTTAGATTTCAATTATTGCACAAATGGCTCAGTACAGGTGACATGGAAAGCAACTGATGCAAGTGGAAATTCATCTACATGCACACAGTTTTTCAGCATAGTTCCGTTAACGCTTGAAACTTTAACCTTTCCGATAGATTACACAGGTCAGTGTTATGGAAGCTCTGATCCTTCAATCACTGGCTACCCACAAATAGATGGAATTAATCTTGATGTAGTAGTGGGGTTATGCAATATTTCAGCAACCTATAAAGATTTAGTCATTCAATTGTGTGGTGATGGTATCAAGATCATCAGGACCTGGACAGTGCGCGACTTCTGTTCTTCACAGACGCGTGTATTCAGCCAGACCGTTCTTCTGGCAGATCATGAAGGACCCGTACTTACGTGTACTTCAGATATTGTAGTCAGCACCGGTCTTTGGAGTTGTGATGCGAATGTCGTAGTGGCCAAACCACATGCAGTTGATGCATGCAGTAAGATCACAGGGTATCAACTCTTCTCACAGGAAGGCACCGTGATTAATGCAGGCAGCAATTTTATCATCAATGGTCTTCCACAAGGTCTGCATCAGGTTAGATGGATCGTAACGGATGAATGTGGTAATACATCATCTTGCGATGTCTCAATAACCGTGGTGGATGATGTGCCTCCCGTGGTGGCATGCAAGTCTCAAACCATAATCAGCCTGACGAATGAGAGATCGAATGGAATCACACTTGTTCCTGCTGAATCATTCAATAATGGAAGTTTTGATAATTGTGGCCCTGTCAGCTTCAGAGCAAGACGCATGAGCAGTTGTATTGATTTTGACTGGACAACCGGTGGCCCATGCGTGGATGAAATACCTGGTGGAATTCCACCTGTCAATGGTGACGATAAAGGAACAGAGCGACATACATGCGTTCCGTTCTCATGTTGCGATATAAATAGTGCTCCTGTCATGGTGGAGCTTGAGGTAAGTGATGCAGCAGGAAATGTCAACTATTGTATGGTCGAAGTGATCGTGCAGGATAAGATAGCACCTTCTATCGTTTGTCCACCTGATATCACCGTAAGCTGTGATTTCCTTGGTGAGGTGCACTCTGGTATTTTCACAGATGCATCAGGTAATAATAATGGCTCCCTGGATGAAGATCCATTGAGTGGCTTATTTGGAAATGTATATGATGCTTTCCGTCACGTTCCTTCGGATAGAAAAGATGTGGTCATCCTTGATCCGGGAAATACTTATTATAATCAACCGCACACTTTTGGTATAGACGGATGGGCAAATGATAATTGCAGCATAAATCTTCAGGTGACCGTAGTGGAAATCACTGATTGTACAGGCGCTACATTTCCATTCCATGCCCCACACAATGCAAGAAGACTGATTGAACGTCGTTTCCGTGCATATGATGGAGTTACAGCAGGAACTTGTGTCCAGTTGATCTGGGTGGTGGATTTTGCTCCATTTTATATCTCTGACACCACTTGTCTAAATTCAAATCCTGATGATGGAGTCATCTGGCCATGTGATGCATTGCTGACTACTTGTCCTCATGATCTATCAGGAACAGGAGAACCTGTACTCTTTGATGATGGATGCAGCCTGGTAGGTGTGAGCCATGAAGACAGACGGTTCAATTTTGCGGATAGTGCATGCTACAAAGTACTCAGAGAATGGAAAGTCATAGACTGGTGCCAGTTCAATGCTGCTACCGGAGCTGGACTATGGACACATACACAAGTCATCAGGGTGATGGATAGTATTGTGCCGGATTTCGTCAGTTGTCCACAATCACCGGTAGAATTATGTACCGACGATCCCGGTATTTCGATACCTGCCAATAATCAGATATTCCTTGGAGAAAATAATCCAAATGCGACAAGCTGCAGCGTGCACGTCATCATGACACAACGCGTGCATGAAGATTGCAGTGAAATGATCACGTATGATGTCAAGATCTATCCGTTCAATGGACCTTCATTCATCCAGATTGTTCCGACGACAACTACGATGTTGAATGCAAATCATGAAGTGGATATCAGCTTCAATACGGCGCAAAGTTCCATTCCATCCATCCAGCAGAATGGTTTGCCATACAATAGTCCGTTATGCGGTGATTACCATAGAGTGGTGTGGAGTGTGGAAGATGGATGCGGTAATCATAACTCATGCGATTATTTGTTCAGGCTGGAAGATTGTAAGGATCCTACACCTGTTCTGATCAATGGATTGAGCACAGTCATCATGGGACCACTTGGAGAAGTGACCATCAATGCAAGTAATTTCAATGCTTCGAGCAATGACGATTGTACTCCGGGAGATGAATTATTATTCAGTTTCAGCGGATCAGCTTACGTGCCAAGCTTCACCTATACCTGTGACAATGTGCCCGTATTTGGGCAACCATTTAATGTGACCATATGGGCAGCTGATGGTGGTTCAGACTTGAACTGCAATGGCCAGATCGAATGGAGCGAAAGGAATAAAGCATTTAGCACTACAACTTTAATCGTTTCTGATGTTAACAATGTTTGTGGACAAATGCAAACAATGCTGTCCGGTGAAATTCTGACGGATCATCAGGATGCCGTGGAAAAAGTAATTGTAAATCTTTCCAGCCCGCAGCAATTGTTCCCTTCATATACAACATCAAGCGATGGAAAATTTGTTTTCTCTTCCTTACCGGAAGGATTGGATTATACGATCACACCTCTGCGAAATGATGACTATAGAAATGGGGTGAGCACGCTTGACCTTGTAGGAATTCAAAAACACCTGCTGGGTACAGAAGTATTCACAAGTCCATATCAATATATAGCTGCAGATGCAAATAATAGCAGGAGTGTCAGTGCACTTGACCTGATAGATCTAAGAAAACTTATTCTGGGTATCACCACTGTATTGCCACATAATGACAGCTGGAGATTTATAGATCAGAATACGGTGATTCCTGATCCGGCCAATCCATGGCTATTCAATGAAAATCTTTTCATACAGCACTGGCAGGGTGAGGGCACGCAGAATAATTTTATCGCTGTCAAAATCGGCGACGTTAATAATTCTGTGAAAGCAAATGCGCTCCAATTACAACCTCGGGAAGAAAGAAGGGTCATGGAAATCTCGGCAGAGACAAAGGACGAAGCAAAAGTTGGCGAACTGGTGGAGCTGAAGCTTACTTTACCTGAAGTAGTCAGTGGCTTCCAATGGACACTTGAAACAGACGGTCTGGAATATGTAGGTGTAAGTAGCGGCGATATTCAGATAGACGACAGCAATATTGGTTTACTTGAAAACGGAATTACTACCATGAGTTGGAATGGTGATGTATTGAGTAGCAACAACAGGAATGACGTCCAGATCATCATCCGATGGAAATCCACTATCAATGGAAGGATTAAAAACCGGATACGGATGACAAGTCTTGTCACAGCTGCTGAAGGCTATACACCATCAGGTGAAATTCTGGATGTGAGATTGGCGTATACGAATTCCGAAGAAGGAACTGATTTTAATCTTTATCAAAACAAACCGAATCCATGGAATGGAGAGACTACGATCGGTTTTGATCTTCCTGAAGATGGTCAGGCAAGGCTTACCATTTTTGATGTGACAGGTCAGGTAGTGACGAACATTGAAAAGTACTTTAAGGCAGGATACAACACCATAGTCCTGGGTGAGAAGGAAATTCATTCTACCGGAGTGTTGTATTATCGACTTGAAAGTGGAGGAAATTCTGCCAGCAAGAAGATGGTTTTGATCAGGTAGTCTGGTTTTAAAACATGATAATACGGCCACTGTTGGGAAACCATTCAGTGGCCGTTTTTTATTGATGAAAAGTCTAAATTGCTCCTTCCCGGACGGAATAAAACCTTCGAATGAGCTCACAGCCTTCTTTTGGCCCAATTAAAGTGACGTAAAGGATAAAAATGGTCTCTAACAGGCGATGAGGAATAACACCGTATTTAAAAAATGGACTATTTTCGTTCGCTGGTTTTTTCAATTTTTTCCACTGACTTCCCTTCAGGCAAAAAAAATCCCGTTAAAAAGACTTATTACTCTTATAATGAATTCAACTCCTTCTAACCCATTCTATCCGGGCCATAACTGGTTAGCTAATGAGCAGAAAAAAATCTGCAATCCAGTCAGGGATATTTCGAGACTGATCCGGCCAGGCAGGTTTTTGATTCTGTTTGGATTATTTCTATGTTTTTGTTTGTTGGGAACACGCGTGGAAGCACAAACTGTTTTTGCGCCTGGAGAGATAATGTTTACCGGGTATGATTCGGATGATCCGGATGCATTTTCAATTGTGCTGCTTACAGATGTTGTTTCTGGAACTATTATTTTCATTACAGACAGAGGCTGGAGTAATACTACTGGGTTCCGAGTAGATAACACAAATGAAGGTACAATCAGTTATACTTTTAACGCAGCGTTTTCTTGTGGAAATGAAATTTTCTTCACCAAAAATACTGCACCAAACCCCGATATCTGGCAAGCAAGAGATATTAATGGGAGTCTAATAGGAACAGTTGCTACCCAAGCCGGTGGCGACGCTAATGGAATGGTATTGGGTACTACTGGTGACCAACTATTTATTTATCAAACTCCTACCCCGATCGCAAGCAACCAGTCAAGTTTTGTGACTTGCATTCATATGGACGGAGCATTTACGAATGCAACAACAGATGACAATTCTGCAAAACCAACTGCTTTGGCGAATAATCAGGTGGTCCGATTCAATACTGAAGTAGATGATGCTAAATACGATTGTTCACCAAATACCGGATCCGGAACATTTCTTCAATCTGTCATAACAAATGATAATGGCTCAGGAGTTTTATTAGGAGATGCTGTCAATAATTGGATTGAATCAGATGATTATCTCGCTTTATATCCTCCGTGCTTTTTCTGCTGTGGAACATCACCTACAATAGTATCATTAGACGCTCCCGGTCAAGTTTCTCCAAATCAAATATTCAATATCACAATAAACGGTACACTACCCTCTGGATTTGTGTGGCAGCTATATACTGCTGGTTGTGGTATAGGCTCTCCTGTTCAAACTACTACAAATAATTTTTTTACTGTTACAGCTCCTTCTTCACCAACTGGGGTGACGTATTATATACGATCTTCTGCAAGTTCCAGCTGTTGTTCAACAATTTCGGTTTGTGTTGATAATACTCCGCTATCATTATGCACGGATTGCAATGCGGGTTTAGACGTTTGCGGGCCTTGCTTTCTTGCTGACCCCTCACCAAACCCTGATCTTGACTCAGGATGTTTTGAAATAAAATTGATTTTTATTCTTGATGAATCCGGATCGATGGCTTCTAATGCTAATCAGGTGTCCATGGGTGTCTTAGCCTTTCTTAATTCACTAAATGGCCAGAACATACAAGTGGCACTTATTGAATTTTCTGATCTGGCAAGGCTCGTCAATGATTATACACCCATAAATAATACCTACATTAATAATATTCAAAATTATTTTAATCCTGCCGTTGGCTTTAATGGTTTCACTTATATGCCAAATGGTGGTACGAATTGGCATGATGCGATGAAAAAAGCTGATGCTTTACTACCTTCAGATATGATTTTGTTTTTTACGGATGGGGACCCTACAGCCTGGACGCAGGCAAATGGTACTTCCTCCACTTGTGGGGGAGCTGGAAGCAGACCACCAGAAATTGTAAATCCTGTCAAGATTGCGAATAAGCTTAAAGGCGAAGGCACACATATGTTCATGCTTGGAGTTGGTAATAGCGTGAACGTCTTAAACCTACAAAGAATGAGTGGGTTTACTGCCTATCAAAATGGCGTTAATACTATAGGCACATCAGATTATTCAATAGGCCAGTTTGCCAGTCTTGCTGCTGACCTTGCCGCTTTTGTTTCGCAGTTATGTAACACTCCGCTGACTTTAGATAAACAAATATATGGTGCTGTATGCGCCGGGGTGCAGCAATTCAGATTTATCCTTCACAATCCGGGTACTCAAAGCGCGGCTACTGTTGTCACAGTAAAGGATACATTTCCATCAGGATATAATAATATTGTTTATAACGGACCCCCGGCTGTCAAATTATGCATTGGGATGGCATGCTGGCCTCAGGGATATAACGCACCTGACAATGCTTTCAGATGGATCACAAATTCTATTCCGCCCGGGGGCAGTGATACTTTAATTTTGTCTGTCAACGTATTACCACAACCCGCTAATTATACAAATACAGCCTGGGCACAGGGTTCGAATACAGCCCTTATCAGTGCTACTGTCACAAGCCCTCTTTTCGTAGATGACTTACCACCCACGATCTCGTGTTCACCAAATGTGACTATTGCCTGCTCGGCTTCTACACTACCAGGTAATACCGGAACTCCAACTTCAAACGATCCGGATGGCTCAACACCGACTTTATCATACGTGGATATGTTCGTCACCGGGTCTTGCCCTCAGGAATATGTCATCAATAGAACATGGAAAGCTACTGATGGATGCTTCAATACGGCCGTTTGCCTTCAAACCATCACTACCCATGACATAGTAGCACCTGTTATGTTATGTCCCTCTAACCTTACAATATCGTGTACGGCCAGTACATTGCCGGCAAATACCGGTACTGCAACAGCTACTGATAATTGTTCGACTATCACTTATACTTCTACTGATGTAATTGTCCCTGGTATATGTGCTCAGGAACGTACAATCACCCGGACGTGGAAGGCGACAGATGCCTGCGGCAATTTTAATACATGTAATCAAATTATTACTGTCGATGACAGTGCTCCTCCATCTATGACATGTCCGGTCAATCTGACTATTGATTGCGCAGCAAACACTTTACCAGCTGCTACAGGCTCTGCTTCAGCTATAGACAATTGCTCAACATTTGCAGTCACTTCAACAGACATTATCACCACAGGCCCATGTCCACAGGAAAAAGTCATTACAAGGACCTGGAAAGCAACGGATGCCTGTGGCAATTTCGGCACATGTAATCAAATCATCACCATACATGACACCACACCACCTGCAATGTCATGTCCGGGAAATATAACAATTGAATGTACCGCAAGTACATTACCTGCGAATACTGGTACATCAACAGCTACAGACAATTGCTCCACTTTTGGGATCACATTTTCAGATGTCATCTTGAGTGGTGGATGTCCCGCTGAAAAAATCATCAACCGAACATGGAAAGCCACGGATGCCTGCTCAAATTCCAGTACATGCATTCAAATCATTACAGTAGATGATAGTCACCCACCTGTCATCACGTGTCCGGTAAATATAACAGTAGAATGCGGCGCAAGCACCTTGCCGGGAAATACAGGTACGGCCACTGCAATAGATAATTGCTCCACTATCAACATTACATCAACCGATGTTGTGGTTCCCGGGGATTGTCCTCAGGAGCATACTATCATACGTAACTGGAAAGCAACCGATGCCTGCGGCAATATGAGCTCATGCAACCAGACTATCACAGTAGATGACAGCACTAGTCCACTCATAACTTGTCCTGCAAGTGTTACTATTGAATGTAATACAAGTACATTGCCTGCAGTCACAGGCGCTCCTTCAGCAACAGACAATTGCTCGACCTTCACCTTTATATCGACTGATATAATCTCTTCAGGATCATGTCCACAAGCTAGCCTGATAACTCGTACATGGAGAGTTACTGATGCATGTGGAAATTTTTCCACTTGCATTCAGACCATTGCGATTCATGACAGCACCCCACCTGTTATTACTTGTCCTGCAGATGTCACTGTTCAGTGTATATCAAGCACGTTACCTGCCGAAACAGGAAGCGCAACAAGCACTGACAATTGTGATGCAGCTCCTGTTGTAACTTACAATGATATCACCATGAGTGGCCCGGGTCTTCATGGATATTCTATAGCACGTACATGGAAAGCTACTGATGGATGTAGTAACAGTAGTACTTGTGCTCAGTACATACAAGTCGATAATCCGGTGGATCCATCCATCACAGGATTGGCTGCGGATACTATTTGTTCAGGTGGCATTGAAGTGTTCCAGGCACAAGATCAGGGTCTTGGTACTGTAACGTATCAATGGAATTTCGGATCAGGTGCTTTGCCGGGTACAGCTACCGGGATAGGTCCGCATAATGTGACGTACACATACAATCCAACTAATGGATCTGTCGGTGCATGGGTCTTACTTACAGTGACTTTTCCGGGATGCGCATCGGTGACAGATACCGTATCGCATATACATGTAAATTCTATTCCGAATACTGATTTCATTATACCATCACCGAATCTTTGCTATTTCAGATATTTTTCATTTAAGCCTACTGCATCACAAGTACCTGGATATTATTATCACTGGGATTTTGATAGTGGAGCCAGCTTACCCCCTCAGACAGGATATGGTCCTTATAATGTAAAATATACAAGCCTGGGTACTAAGGCAGTTAAGCTTATTGTAATATCCAATGCTCCCGGTGCAACTTGTGGAGACACCAATACACTTTCTTTCCCTATTGCAGCATGTCTTGGGAGTGTCACAGGTTTGGTGAAGGATACCATAGGTCCTGGTATAGGTAGTGTAAATGTCAAATTATATCCGGATAATAATCTTGATGGCTTACCTGATCCGAATGTTCCTTTTGCGAAGAGTGTCAATACAGTTGGAAGTGGCATCTTTTCAATGGCGAGTATTACACCGGGCCATTATGTTTTATTAGAGCTTCAACCTCCGGGGTATGTTTCAATCAATGATTATGATTTATCCAATGATCTTGATTCTTTTCCAAATGTCAATAAATTTGATAACCTGATCCCGGTTACAGTTGAGGCTTCTGAGAACGATGCTAACAACATTTTTGTTGAAAAGAAAGTAAATGGTGTGATCAGTGGATATGTTTTTACTGATCTGAACAATGACCTTATTGTTGAGAATGGCGAAGGCATTTTAGGTGTAACCATCACTCTGTATATCGATGTCAATCACAATGGTATTCCTGTGGCTGGAAATATAATTGCGACAGCACAAACATCAATCATCGGATTCTATGAGTTTGGTGAGATACCTGTTGGGGATTATATCCTGCAGGAATCTCAGCCTGTTGGGTATATGAGTTCCATGGATATAGACATTTCAGATGATAATGATGTCGTGGCTAATACCAATATGACGGATGATATAATACCTGTCACCCTCATACTTGGTGAATCAGATCAGGACAACTTCTTTACAGAAATCCAGACCTGTGGAAATATGGTGACTAATACCAATGACAATGGTCCGGGCTCACTTAGATATGTTTTGGATTGTGCAGAGAATGATAGTACGATTATTTTCAGTCCGACGTTGGCCAACCAGACTATCCATTTGAACTCTTCAAGAATAGAGATTACTAAAAATATACATATCCTTTCAGGGGATTCACCACGGGTAAAGATTCAATCTGATATATCCGGTGCGTTCCTGATTGATGCAGGCTTCACTGCAGAAATTAAAAACATAGATATCATCAGCGGTCTAAGTGGTTTTCCAGGAGCGGCGTTTGAAAATAACGGGCAGCTAATCCTTTGGGATATGACCATTGGAAGGAATCCTTTCTTGCTCCCCAACAATTACCTGTCGGTATTTTAATGGCATTCGTTGGCGTCCCTACTTTTATTTGGTTGATGCAGCATGATACTCCACGCTAATGCATTAACGACTGCCATTGCCGGTCAAACCC
>JBDUDG010000421.1:0-2940 GCA_040003045.1 Saprospiraceae bacterium
CTACTGTCGAAGTGACGATCAATTATTATCGGAATCCACTGATCATCGGCTATGGTGCAGGTGTGCGAACTATTCTATTCGGATATTTCCTTAAACTCGATTACGGTTGGAACTGGGAAACAAAAACCGATCGAAAACCAATACTGCATTTTTCAATGGGAACAGATTTTTAGTCTTACCTTTTTTTACACGGAGAACACTTAATTCGTGACCTCTGCGCCCTCCGTGCGAAACATATTTTTATGCACTACTTTATCTACTTGTGATTTGATTTTATGACGGCCATATGTTTAGTATCGTGCTTTCTTTGTGCCTCATCAAGAGAGTGCGTCGTGAAAATATCCTTCTCTTTTTTTGCCAGCGCTGAAAGTTTAATGTAAAATTCCTTTAGGGTACGCAATTCCTTATCTGAGAGATCCTCGCTGCTGATGAGTCGATTGCTTGTTCTCTCATTAGATGCGATAAGTTCATTCAATTTCAGATGCAGCGCTATGACATCTTTATTCTGACTCTGCTGAATCAGGAAGACCATGAGGAAAGTGATGATTGTAGTTCCGGTGTTGATGACTAATTGCCAGGTATCCGAAAAACCAA
This sequence comes from Saprospiraceae bacterium, assembly GCA_040003045.1. Lineage (GTDB taxonomy): Bacteria > Bacteroidota > Bacteroidia > Chitinophagales > Saprospiraceae > Opimibacter. The sequence continues at coordinate 595 of JBDUDG010000421.1, forward strand.
AAACAGGACCTGTAATCAGCCATACCAGAATCACTGCAAAAGCAATGAGAAAAGCATATGGAGACCCGGTCCATCTCGTAGCCTTTGCCGCTGCTTTTTCAAAAAATAATGCCAGCTTGTTTGGTTTTACATTCTTCTTCATGATAATTGTGTTTAGGAGATGGATTCTTGTTTCAGAACATCACAAATAACATCTTTGTCATGCTTAGGTTCAACAGACTTAGTACTTAGTTGCTCATCTCTTCAGACGTCATCTCTTTGAGACGTTCGGTATTCTCTGCATATTTTAAAGCATCTACGATCTCATCAATAGCTCCCAAAACAATCCGGTCGAGATTATACAGGGTCAGATTAATTCGATGATCTGTAACACGGTTTTGTGGATAATTGTAGGTCCTGATTTTATCTGACCTGTCACCTGTACCCACCAAAGATTTCCGATGAGCTGCTGCTGCATTATGATGCGCTGCACGTTGTGCATCATTCACTTTGTTGTACAGTCGTTGTAAGGCGATTTCGCGGTTCTTGATCTGTGATCGGGTATCCGTACTTTCTGAAACAATACCGGTCGGCAAATGCGTAAATCGCACACCTGATTCTGTTTTGTTGACGTGCTGGCCACCCGCACCACTTGATCTGAAGGTATCCACACGCAGGTCTTCTTTCCTGATGTTGACATCTTCCATTTCAAGCTTCGGTAGAATCGCTACTGTAGCTGCAGAAGTATGCACCCGTCCTTGTGATTCAGTTTTTGGAACACGCTGAACCCTGTGAGCGCCGGATTCAAATTTCAGGGTTCCGTATACATCTTCACCAAAGATCTCCAAAACAACTTTGTTATATCCGCCTACGGAACCTTCGCTGACGGAATCAATTTCATATTTCCAGCCTTTTGAATCGATGAACCGGGTATACATCTTAAACAGATCCCCGGCGAAGATGCTAGCTTCATCACCTCCTGTGCCGGACCTAATCTCCATGATGATATCCTTCGTATCGTCCGGATCTCGAGGGATCAGCAGCCATTTTAGCTTCTCTTCAATATCCTCCCTTTGTTTTTTCAGATCGCCGAGCTCCTCATAGGCCATTTCTTTCATTTCCTGGTCGGCCTCCTGCAACATCCTGGTGGCAGAGGTAATATTTGCAAGGATCAACTCATATTCATCCACCGCTTCCACCACAGGAGTCAGGTCCTTGTATTCCTTATGCATGCGAGAATACAGCTTGATATCATTCACTACTTCTGGATCTGAAAGACGCATCTCCAGGTCCATATACTTATTCTTTATCGCTCTGAGCCGATCAATCATAAGGCAAAGATATAAGGAAGAGCCGAAGGCTGAGGCAAAGGCTGAGGAGAAGGCTGAGGAGAAGGCTGAGGCGAAGGCTGAGTATCAGGCAACTAAAAACCTCATAAACTGTTCACTGGGATTAATACCTTTAACCCTTCAATTCTTTCCTTAATTTAATACTATCATGTCAGGTAAGCACAAAAAACAATTCGGCATTTGGATGGATACCCACCATGCCACTATCGTAGGCAGAGAGCATGTTGATTCAGGCGATTTTGTCGTATTGGCCCATGAGGAAAATCCCGGCTATACAAGAACTTCCAATGAACATGCAAAAATGAATGCAGACATCACCTTAATGCATAAATTTTTTAAGGTCATCACGACTCATATGCAGAATGCTGAAGAAGTCCATGTCACCGGCACAGGGCAAGTTCAGGAAGAGTTTATTCATCATCTTGCCGACACCGCTCAATTTAAACATGTAGTGGCATATGACAGCACTACCAATAAAATGAGTGATGAGAAATTGATTGAATTCATGACTGAAAAATTCAATTAAGGACTTTTCCATCAGTGCCTGGTGGACTTGTTTTTTAAATGATTTGTCCGATGAGTTTTTGATATACTTTGTCAATATTATTTTTCAGGGGTGACCATGATGAATGCTATCTTTGAAAACTAAATCTTCAACCGTCGGAAAAATGAAAAAGCTCCCTCTGGTGTCTGGCCTACTGCTGACCTTTCACATCCTGGTTTTTGCTCAACATCCTAAAGCCATCATTCCTGCCACTGCCCAGGCCATGAACCGAAGCACAAAATCCAGCGTCTTTTCGTCCATTGGGGCTTTAATCAAACCTGTATCTGTAGACTTGCAATGGAGACCTCTACTTAATCATGTTTGTATTCAACATCATTCCGAGTCAGACGATGAGGTACTTCAGGAAATCAAACAACAAAAATTTTTGCTCAAGCAAAACGCACATCCAAATTCCACCAACAGGGAAAATAATCCTGAACAGGAATTAGCCACCCCTATTGTCAACAGAAATTT
>JBDUDG010000099.1:0-9854 GCA_040003045.1 Saprospiraceae bacterium
GGATTAACTCATTATTTTTACTTCAATTATCATTCTATTCTATCCTCGTGAAAGGTTTAAGCAACATAGATCAGTTATTCGATGCCAACAGGGACTTCCTCGAGAAATCTGCATTTGGAGTGTGTCAGCAATTGGGTGAATTGATGAAGATCAATCCTGTGCGTATCAGGCTCTACTTTGTGTATGCTTCCTTCATTACTTTTGGATCTCCATTCGTCCTATACCTGGTATTGGCATTCTGGCTCAACATCCGGAAATATATTTCTTCCGGTGCAAGGAGAATTCTTTCAGAATAAATTCCATTTGCTCTCTACCCCCGAGCCGGGGAATTGTTTTCATCATAACCTATCCAGGCAGATCTGAGTCCGCTTTTTTTAGTGGCCAAATATGGATCTTAATAAATCTAACTTTTTCTTATTTGATCTTTGTCCTCTTTTTTTAGTTGAGAATATAGAATCACTAACTCCAATAGATAGCAATCCCAAATTCCATTTATTTAACTTTGATGGATGTCATCAAACACCTTTTCTATTGAAGCCAATATCATTGATATCAAAAACCGAAGAATTGGTTTCGGAAATGTCAGTGTTGAAAATAATCGGGTAGCAGAAATTTCCATTTCGGATCAAATAAAAGATGGTGAACCATTTCTTCTTCCTGGCTTCATAGATGCACATATTCATATTGAAAGTTCCATGCTCACACCTCCTGCATTTGCTGCAAAAGCTGTGAAGCATGGCACCGTGTCCACTGTCTCAGATCCGCATGAGATCGCAAATGTTTGTGGGATAGAAGGGGTGAGATATATGGTGAACCTCGGCAAAAAATCAGGCTTCAAATTTTATTTCGGCGCACCATCCTGTGTTCCTGCGACACCGTTTGAAACAGCAGGAGCAACACTTTCAATCGATGACATCAGGATATTATTCGAAGCAGGTGATGTACATTATCTGGCTGAAATGATGAATTATCCTGCAGTCTTACACGGGGATCCGCTTGTGATGGACAAAATAAATCTTGCCCATTCTTATCAGCTGCCGGTGGATGGACATGCACCGGGTCTGCATGGAAAGGATGCTGAAGATTATGCTTCGGCAGGAATCACGACAGACCATGAATGCACTACGCTGCAGGAAGCACTCGATAAAATAAATGCAGACATGCATATCATTATTCGGGAAGGAAGTGCTGCTAAAAATTATAACGCCCTTCATTCACTTATCGATTCACATCCTGACAAAGCGATGTTTTGTTCTGATGATAAACATCCGGACGATCTGCTTCGTGGCCATATTAACCAACTGGTAGTTCGGTCACTCAAAGAAGGACATGATCTGTTCAATATTCTTCAAATAGCTTGTCTAAACCCAATCCGGCATTACCATCTCAACACCGGGCAATTGCAAAAAGATGATCCGGCAGATTTTATCATGATCAGTGACCTAAGTACATTTACTGTTCTTTCTACATGGATTGATGGAAAAAATGTTTTTGATGGAAGTGAAGTTCATTTACCTAAAGTGGATATTCCGGTCATTAATTCCTTTGGTATAAATGATTTTGAAAAAAGTGAGTTAACATTAAATCTGATTGAAGGAATTGCAAATGTGATCCTTGCTATAAATGGCTCATTGCTGACAGGTCACGAACAATTAGTGATGGAAGCAGGTGAATTTGAAAGTGATCCGGATCGGGATATTTTAAAATTCGTTGTGGTCAACCGGTATTCAAAGACAAAGGCTGCGATTGCGTTAATAAAAGGATTTGGATTGAAGAATGGCGCGATTGCTTCAAGTGTTGCACATGATAGTCATAACATTGTTGCAGTGGGAACAAATGATGAAGATCTTTCTGCCTGTATCAATGAAATCATTAAACATAAAGGTGGAATTGCAACAGTTTCAGGGAATGAAAAATTTATTCTGCCTTTACCAATCGGTGGCCTCATGAGTAGTGATACTGCTGAAAATACAGGCGACCAATATGAAAAAATGGATCAATTCGTGAAAAATGAACTTGGAAGTACTCTTACTGCTCCATTCATGACATTGTCTTTTATGGCTTTATTGGTGATCCCTTCTCTTAAGCTGAGTGACAAAGGATTATTCAATGGAACTACCTTTGAATTCATGTCCCTTCAATAAATTAAATTGATTTTACCGGTAGGCCATCCTTTTGAATGTGGATGGTGATTTGATTTTATTACCTTAGCTTTTGACGCTTTCATATTAATGGAATTTACTTTTTTACTACTGCTCTTCGTTTCGAAGCAGAAGTTTCCTTTTGTAATCAATTCATTAACTAAATAATGTCCAACTATGAAAAAGTTTCTCTTTCTTTTCTTGTTCAGTCCGTTATTCGGATCTGCGCAGACTCCGGAGCATCTCATGTTTGAGATTTCCTCTCTGAATGTTAGCCCAGAAAAAGTGCCTCAAGTCGAAGCGGCGCTAGGTGTGCACAATAAAAAGTATCATGCATCGGGACCATATGGAAGTCGGGTCTATACTGTTCAAAACGGTGCCCATACGGGTCAATTTAAATGGGTCATGGGACCTGGTACATGGAGCAGCCTGGATGCTCGCCCTTCCGATGAAATGCATGATCTTGACTGGAGTGCAAATGTTGCGGTCAATCTGATGTCTGGTACAGAGACTGAGTATATTCAGTTTGACAACAAATTGTCAAGATTTCCCGTAGACTTCAATGTCAATCGGCTGTTAGTCAGGTACATTGATGTAGCCAGGGGCAAAATGGATAAAGTCAAAGAATTGCTTGGGAAAGTATTGAAAGTATATACAGATAAAATTCCCGGTGAGACGTATGGTATCTACTACAATGAGCTGGCAAGCACAAGTAGTGGACGAGATCTGATGATCGTCTCTTTCTTTGACAAATACGCATGGATGGCCATGGATGATGGATTTGAAGCCAAATACGACGAAGTCTATGGAAAAGGGAGCATCACGGCTTTCTGGAATGAATGGAGAGATGCTACTGTTGCCCAGGAAACAGAACTCTGGGAATATAGCCCTGAAATGAGTGGTATGTCTGCAGCAGTAAAAGCAGCTGAAAGAAAATAACTGAATACAGATTTCATTTGAAAGTCAGGCATATCAACTGCCTGGCTTTTTTTATTATTAGTAGGAAAAGCAACAGCATCCGATCGATTGAACTCATTGTTCCAAAAATGGTTAATACCTTTACTTTTTACATCCCTCATTCAATCCAAAAAAAATGGCAGAAGATAAAAATCAACCAAACCAGTTAAATATTGAACTTCCGGAAGAGATTGCGGAAGGTGTGTACGCTAATCTTGCGATCATCTCTCACTCGCATTCGGAATTTGTCGTGGATTTCATTCGCATGATGCCGAATGTCCCCAAAGCTAAGGTGAAATCGAGAATCGTCCTGACACCCCAGCACGCCAAAAGACTAATGAAAGCTCTCGCTGATAACATCAAAAAATTTGAAGGCCAGTTTGGCGCCATTGATGAATCCGATCAGAATGTTTCATTTCCTCCGATGAGCTTTAATACTCCGAAGGCTCAAGCTTAGTAGGCAGAGGGCATAGAGCAGGGCATGTTCGCTTCGACTCCGCTCAGCGACCATACATGATTTTCAACTATTAATTTCGGCTTCGCTCAATCAATGAAGAAAATTTATTTTCAAATGTTGAACGTAGCCGAAACATTCACTGGAAACCTCAAGCGGTCCCTGAGTGGAGTCGAAAGGAACGACTAGCAGGGAAGCGACCTATGACTAAATAAACAGATCCCTTTGTATAGGCTTATATGACACTCCTAAATGCTGAAAAGCTTTTGGTGTAGCTTCTCTTCCTCGTGGAGTACGTTGAATGAAACCTTCCATCACAAGAAATGGCTCATAGACTTCTTCAATAGTTCCAGGGTCCTCTCCTACTGCTGTGGCAATGGTGGTAATCCCTACTGGTCCGCCATTGAATTTGTGGATAATTGAAGAGAGTATCCTGTTGTCCATTTCATCAAGTCCATACTCATCTACCTTCAATGCATTCAGACCGTGAATGGCGATCTCTTCGTCAATAGTTCCATTCCCCTTAATCTGTGCAAAGTCCCGCACTCTTCTCAACAATGCATTTGCAATTCGTGGAGTACCACGTGAACGAGAAGCCAAAGCATGCTTTCCTTTTTCAGTAAGTGGCACTTCAAGAATTCCTGCAGAGCGTGCAATGATTTTTTCCAGCGTGGGAACATTGTAATAATCAAGATGAAAATTGATCCCGAACCTGGCACGCATCGGAGCGGAAATTAAACCAAGTCTTGTGGTGGCTCCAACAAGTGTAAATGGTTGAAGATTGATTTGAACAGACCTTGCGCTCGGTCCGCTGTCGATCATGATATCGATTCTGAAATCTTCCATGGCGGAATACAGATATTCTTCAACAACTGTATTTAACCTGTGGATCTCATCAATAAAAAGTACATCTCCTTCCTGCAGATTCGTGAGAAGGCCTGCCAGGTCGCCTGGTTTTTCGATGACAGGGCCGGAGGTCATCCGGAGATTTGCTCCCAGTTCTGAAGCAATAATGTGCGAAAGTGTCGTTTTCCCCAAACCTGGAGGGCCGTGGAGCAGGACGTGATCCAGTGCTTCATTTCTTTGTCTGGCTGCCTGGATAAAGACAAAAAGATTGTCCACAATATCCTCCTGACCTGAAAATTCGGTCAGTCCCTTAGGTCTAAGGGCCTTTTCGACCTGTTTTTCCTGAGGGGAAAGGTGTTCTTCGCCGGGCTCGATGACTGGATTACGCATGTCAGGCTAAGGTATTGAAAAATAGGAACCCCATCCAGACCAGAATTTCTAAATTTGCGCCTCATTTAAACGCTTGCCCTTACAATGAACGGATCCAAAATAACTATGTCCCAGGCCGGTATAGAAGTACCCGCTGACCCAATCATACCTTTTATTGAAGGAGATGGCACCGGCGCCGATATCTGGGCTGCCTCCGTGCGCGTCTTTGATGCGGCGATTCAAAAGGCATACAATGGCACCAGGAAGGTCTTCTGGAAAGAAGTCCTTGCCGGTGAAAAGGCTTTCAAAACATCCGGTGACTGGCTCCCACAGGAAACCCTTGATGTGATCTCCAATCACCTCGTGGCTATCAAAGGCCCATTGACCACACCAGTGGGCGGTGGCATCAGGTCACTAAATGTGGCTCTCAGACAAAAACTTGATCTCTATGCATGCGTCAGACCGGTAAAATGGTATACCGGCGTGCCTTCTCCAGTGAAAGAACCATGGAAAGTTAATATGACCATCTTCAGGGAAAACACAGAAGATATATATGCAGGTATCGAATACCTGACCGGCACCCCTGAAAATGAACGTTTAAAACATTTCCTCATCGATGAGATGGGTGTAAAAAATATCCGTTTTCCAAATACTTCTTCATTTGGTATCAAACCGGTTTCTATCGAAGGCACCGAACGTCTTGTGAGAGCTGCTATTGAATATGCATTAAGAAAAGGAAGCAAGAGTGTGACTTTAGTCCACAAAGGCAACATCATGAAATTTACTGAAGGTAAATTCAAGGAATGGGGATACAACCTGGCCGAGCGTGAATATGGTAACAAAGTATGGACATGGGCACAGTACGACAGGATTGTTGCTGAGGAAGGACAGGACAAAGCAGATGAAGCTCAAAAGGCGGCCATTGCGAAAGGTGCACTTGTGATTAAGGATGTAATCGCAGACGCGTTCCTCCAGCAAATATTATTACGTCCGGCGGATTATGATGTGATCGCTACTCTCAACCTGAATGGCGATTATATTTCCGATGCACTTGCTGCGATGGTCGGTGGAATCGGGATAGCTCCTGGTGCAAACATTAATTATGTCAATGGTGCAGCTATCTTCGAAGCAACACATGGTACCGCTCCAAAATACGCGGGTCTTGATAAAGTAAATCCATCTTCAGTGATTCTTTCCGGGGTGATGATGTTTGATTATATGGGTTGGACGGAAGTATCTGATCTGATTGAAAAGGGTCTTGAGAAAGCTATAGCAAACAAACGTGTCACTTATGATTTCGAACGATTGATGGAAGGAGCAACGCTGTTGAAATGCTCTGAGTTTGGAGATGAGATCATTAGGAATATGTGATCGGTAATCGGTAATCGGTAATCAGTAATCAGTATTCAGTATTCGGTATTCGGTAAATGGTAAATGGTAAACTGTGAGCGGTGGTCGGAATTCAGTTTCCCTTTCAACGGGATTTCGCCACACTCGATATACAGTACTTAATTTTTAACCGACTAGCAGCCTTGTAAAAAGCAATGTTGACGTTCGGATATTGCAAATCCGGACCAGACGAAATCTTAACAAATCTTATACTAGTTTGCGACTTATAAGCGGTCTCCCGTCTGCAGGCATGGTCCTTTCCTCAGCCTTCCCATCTGAAAAATAAAAATGTATCTTTGTCTCCTTATATGAGTGACTTACCTAACTCCCTTCCTCAGATAGCCGGTATCGTGCTTGAAGATTTACGTGTTTATCTTGATGTCATCGATCCGATTTCATATCAGGCTCCATTGGAATTGCTTTCAGGCTCCACGATAGGACAGCATACAAGGCACATCATTGAATTTTATACCTGTCTTCTTGAACAATCTTCTGCACCGTCAGACCCGGTCATCAACTATGCAAAACGCAAAAGAGATTACCGCATTGAATCAGAACCGGATCACGCGATCAGCCTTGTGAAAGATCTTTGTCAGCGTCTTCATGAACTCAAGGTCGATCAACCCTGTTTTCTTGATTGCACCGAACATGGCCAGGAAAATGTGTTGGTCTCAACTACTATCGGCCGCGAACTTGTATACAACATCGAACATACCACACATCATCTGGCTATTGTCAAAATAGCACTTAAAGCAATGTTTCCTTCTCTTGTGCTTCCAGACCATTTTGGTGTTGCACCCTCCACGATACGCCATCGTCAAGAGGCATGTGCACAGTAACCTTTATTCCATTTCAGGGTATACGTTTTTTAACTTCCAATAGGGATGAAAGTCCGTCGCGTCAGTCGCATGGTCTTGTCTCCACACATCAGCCCGACTATTACAATATTTATTTTCCGCTTGATCCGGATTCGGGAGGAAGCTGGATAGCCCTTTCTGAAAGTGGCCGTGCTGTATGTTTGCTCAATGGGGGTTTCGAATCATTTGTTCCGAATCCACCTTATCGGATGAGCCGAGGACAGGTAGTACTGAATGTCGTCAGATCAAACGATGCAAAAAAATATATTGAACAATATGATTTTGAAGGAATAGCACCTTTCACTTTTCTCATCGATGAACTGGATTCACTTACTGAGCTGGTTTGGGATGGAAATAAAAAACATATCAGGGAGGTTCCGGATGACAAACCACAAATATGGTCATCTGCTACATTGTATCCACCCGAAGTCAGGGCCTGGCGAAAATCATTATTTGAAAAATGGATTAGTGAAAGAAATTCTTTTGACAGCGACTCCATCATTCATTTCCATCAAATGGCCAATGGTGATCCTGAAAATGATTTTATCATGAACCGCAATGACATGATAAAAACTTTATCCATTACGAATATTTCGCAACGAGAGGATTCTGCCAGACTTGTACATGTACAGCTTGATCAACACCGAAGAGAAGAAATGCTGATCCACTATGCAAAATAGTCCTGCACTTCAAAGTACTAAAGCACACCAAACAGAACACAAAAACTTATGGTGGAGAAGATTCAGAATCAGACTGATGAACTGGGAATATTGGCCGATGTATATTTTCAATATCCCGGTGGTTTTCACGTGGCTCTGGTACGCAATAAGATCTCGAAATTTATTTTTCTTCACTCTAACCAATCCGGGCATTGAAACCGGTGGCTTTTTTGGAGAATCGAAATCTGCTATTCTTCAACACATCCCTACCGAATTCAAACCAATCACAACCTTGGTGAAAGCAAATACCGGAGAAGGAGAATTGGAAAGAATATTTAAACAATCTGGTCTTGCGTTTCCGGTGATTGCAAAACCGGAGATTGGCGAACGTGGATGGCTGATCTCGAGGATCAATTCGATGCCTGATCTGAAAACTTATCTCAAAGCACATCCGATAGATTTTATACTTCAAACTTATGTGAAATTGCCGGTGGAGGTCAGTATTATGGTATTCAGCATGCCTGACAGAAGTGAAGCAAAAGTTACTTCGATATGTGAAAAGAGATTCCTGACAGTCGAAGGTGATGGTATTTCTACCTTTGAAGACCTCATTTTAAGTAGCGACCGGGCGCAGTTTCAGTATGAAAAACTAAGGGTTCGATTGGGTTCCAAAATGAGGTCTGTACCAGTTACTGGAGAAAAGATTCTGCTGGAGGCCATTGGGAATCACTGTCGTGGCACCATGTTTCTCAACAGGAATGACCAAATCGATGAGGCGATCAGGGGCCAGATGATCCGATTATTAGCTTCGATGCCTGACGTTTTTTATGGTAGATTTGATATGCGGGTTGCCTCGTGGGATTCATTGCGCCAGGGAGAAGACATTATGGTCCTTGAATTTAACGGGGCCAGCAGTGATCCTGCGCATATATATCAACCAGGGTATTCACTTTTTCGGGCCTATAAAGACATCATCTATCATTGGCATGTCATGTACAGGATCGCGAAGATGAATAGGAAGGCGGGTTACCAGCCAGAGACATTTAAAAAAATAATATCAGCATTAATCATATATTTTCGGTACAAAAGAACTAATCAGGACTAGTGGGTTTTCTCATTCATTTTGGCTGGGGCTGGATATGCAGCTTTTTCGGATCGCTTCCCATCGGATCGATCAATCTTTCTGTGACCGAGACAGCCATTCAAAGAGGTATCCGTGTAGGCTTGTACATGGGGATCGGCGCATCTATAGTTGAATTCTTTCAAAGCTATATCGCGCTTTCATTTTACCACATCCTTACACACAATCCATCCCTTGAACGAACCATCATCGAGATCTGCATTCCCATCTTTCTGCTGATCGGTATCTATTATCTTTTTAAAAAAAATGCAGACGGCAATAAGCCTACTCCGAAGGCCTCTCATTTTATAGGGTTTGCGAAAGGTGTCATGCTTAGCTCATTGAACATGATAGCTATCCCCTACTATGTATTCATAGGTGGTTATTTGCATACTTCTAACTATCTGGAGAAACAGGGTATCAACATCCGTCTTGAAGCAAAATTCATCGCCGCATTCGCATTTGGAGTGGTGGTCGGCTCATTCATGGTCTTCATCATCTATGCTAAGTTAGGACAGGTCGTAAAAAACAAGAGTGAGAAGATGAGCCGCTATGCCGGCAAAATAGTTGGCGCCATTTTTATCGTGATTGCCATCAGCCAGGCATTTAGATATTACTGGTAAAAGGGCAGAGGAAAATAATGAATAACGAATAATGAATAACGAACAACCAATAATGAATAATGAATACCGAATACCGAATACCGAATATCGAGCGCAGCGAGATCCCGCTTTTGGGCGGGAACGAATAACAAATAACGAACACCGAATATCGAGCGCAGCGAGATCCCGCTTTTGGGCGGGAACGAATAACGAATAAAACAAATAAAAAAATCAAGTCCCTATGAAGTGTATAGCAAGTCGAACCATAGGGGCAAAAAGCAATAAGCAATTCTTAAACAAAAATTTAAACTCAATCACTGGCTCCTTTTCATTAACTCAGCAATCTCCCTCACAATCTCCGGCTTCTTCGACCAGGGAATAAAATGACTTTCTCCTTCAAAAATCAACGTCCTGATTGTATCTGCATTGACTAATTTTTCTTTAGCATATTCCAGATTTT
>JBDUDG010000100.1:0-9836 GCA_040003045.1 Saprospiraceae bacterium
ATGCCATTGTAGATGTGCAGGATCACTTCCCTGGACTCGAACATTTTCATGCTGACCAGTTGCTCGCATGGGGCAGGGCACTTCGAAATGATATCAATGAGCGGTATGAATTCATTCACCCTGAAAATGATATGATTCGTGGATGCTCGCATATTCTGTGGACTGGGAAAACATTAGATTCATCATCAACTGCAAGAGGAGCCGTCATTTATGGTGAAAAAGCAATTGACAGATCTCCCTGCGGCACGGGTACATCTGCACGCATGGCGCAATGGTATGCGAAAGGAAAATTGAACGTCGGAGATTCTTTTATTCATGAAAGCATCATTGGCAGCAAGTTTACCGGAAGGGTTGAAGCGGATGCAAATGTTGGATTCAAGAGTGGAATTGTTCCTTCTATTGAAGGGTGGGCCCGGATCACGGGTTACAACACGATCATCATCGATGATGAGGATGATCCTTATGCTCATGGTTTCCAGGTGATATGAAAGAAGTCGTGATTGTAGGAGGTGGCATTGTTGGTCTTTGCTGTGCATGGTATCTGATAGAGTCAGGTCTAAAAGTTACCATAGTTGATAAAGGAACATTTTCAGACGGATGCTCTTTTGGCAATTCCGGAATGATCGTGCCAAGCCATTTTATTCCGCTGGCATCTCCCGGGATGATCTCCAAAGGCTTGCGATGGATGCTGAGCAATGGAAGCCCGTTTTATATCCGGCCGAGGTTAAGCTTAGAATTAGCACAATGGCTTTGGCTGTTCTATCGCTCTGCAAATAAAAATCATGTCCTTGAATGCGCCCCTCTTCTGCGGGATATGCATTTAGAAAGCCGTGAATTTTACGATCAGTTAAATGGACGTCCTGGTTTTAATTTTCATTTTGAAAACAAAGGAATTCTCATGATGTATCAATCAGGTCATGCGGAAAAGGAAGAAGTTGAAACAGCAGAAATGGCTCAGGAACTTGGGATACGTGCAGATAAACTGACCCCTTCCGGTTTGCAGATATTGGAGCCGGGTATTAAAATAAATGCACGAGGTGCGATTCACTACCCCGGCGATGCTCATCTGGCTCCCCATAATTTAATGCAACAGATGATTTTACATCTCAAACAAAGCGGAGGAGAATTTCTGACCGAAACGGAAGTACAATCGATAGGAGAGGATGATCATAAAAATGCAACTCTTGTAATAAAAAATGGAGACACAATAAAAAGCAAAATCGTTGTGATTGCTGCAGGATGTTGGTCAGGGCAATTGATGCAAAGATCCGGATTTCGTTTGCCAATGCAGGATGGAAAAGGTTATTCGATGACGATGCAACGAAGTGAAGGGATGCCTTCTGTACCGTCTATTCTGATTGAGCCACGTGTTGCCATCACACCGATGGGAGATCAGCTAAGGATCGCAGGTACACTGGAAATAAGTGGCATGGATGAAAAAATAAATCAGGCTAAGGTCCATTCAATCCGAAAAGCGGCTTCAGATTATTATCCTGATTTGAAAATCGACACTGCAAGATCAACGTGGTATGGATACAGGCCATGTCCACCGGATGGAATGCCTTATATCGGCAGGTTAAATGAAAACTCTCCGGTAATACTTGCAACAGGTCATGCCATGATGGGCTTGAGTCTGGCCCCTTGTACGGGCAGAATGATAAGAGATATCATCATTAGAAAATCAGTAAATAAAAAGAATGATAAATTTGATCCTGCACGTTTTGCGTGAACATGTTTTTTTTAAAGAAGCATTTCGGTTAAAAGCAACCCGAAACATTTTGGTTAAAAGCTACCCGAAGCATTCCGGTTAAAAAGCTACGTGAAGCATTTTGGTTAAAAGCTACGTGAAGCTTTTCGGCTAAAAGCTACGTGAAGCTTTTCGGTTAAAAGCTACCCGAAGCACTTCAGCAAAAAACTATAATATGAATAAATTAAATAGCCACCTTATGACCTCCTTAATCGTTTACACAAACATGAAAAAGATTCTATTCTCTGCGGCTTTGTGCCTTTTAGTTTCCATTGTTTTTCTCTTTTCCTCCTGCAACAAAGACGACGATCAGGCTAAAACAGATGATGCCCTTATCCAACAATATCTCGCGGACCACAACCTGCAAGCCGATAAAACTTCATCCGGTTTATATTACATCATCAATGTACCCGGCAACAACCAGCATCCAATTCTTGCTGACAATGTACATATCGCTTATACAGGCAGCCTGTTGAATGGCAATGTGTTTGATTCCAGTCTCTCTTCCACTTTTCCGCTCGATAATTTGATTGAAGGTATGAAAGAAGGCATTCTGCTTTTTGGAAAGGGTGGGGAAGGGAAGTTAATTATGCCATCAACATTGGGCTATGGCAAGTCCGCGAAACAAGGCATTCCTGCCAATTCAGTGCTCATATTCGATATCACACTTATTGGTTTCTGATCATTGACTTCTTTGCGAAAGAGTAATTCTTGGTTAAGATCTCGTTAATGTCGACCCTGCTTTGAGTCGATTGACCAATTATTACGTTATTACCTGCACTATGCATAAACTAAATACGCGCACCCTGTACCTGGTTGGAATCTTTTTTCTTTCCCTCTTCTTATTTCCTTCGAACGGTCATGCTCAATTCAAAGATCTGCTCAATAAAGCAAAAGGAGTCATTTCTTCTCCGGATGATGAAGTAGGTTCCGGCCTGAAACAAGCTCTTGAATTCGGAGTGAACGAAGCAGTCGAAAAGCTCTCTGCTGATAAAGGCTATCTGGAAAGCCCATACAAGATTCTTATCCCCGATGAAGCAAGGGCCATTATTTCCAAAGTAAAAATGGTGCCTGGTTTCGGTGATGTGGAAAATCAGCTGATAGATAAAATGAATAAAGCCGCAGAACTCGCCGCGAAAAAAGCAACACCCATCTTCGTCGATGCCATCACATCGCTGACGATCAAAGATGCCATGCATATTCTCCTGGGCGAAAAAGATGCAGCTACCCGCTATCTGGAAACACAAACGCGTACAAATTTATACAATGCCTTTTTACCTGTCATCCAATCCGCTCTGGATGAAGTAAATGCAAGGACCTACTGGCGCTCTGTCATCACAGCCTACAATAATATACCTTTTGTCAAAAAAGCAAATCCCGCTCTTGATGATCATGTCAATCAAAAAGCCCTGGATGGATTATTCAGCCTTATCGAAGTGAAAGAAGCAAAGATCCGTGGCGACAAATCAAATCGGACCACTGATCTTCTGAAGAAAGTCTTTGCTAAACAGGATAAAAGCTGATCACTCCGCTTCTTTTCTATTCAATTGGCGTTACAAAAGGTAATTGCAATACCTGTGGATCCAAAACGTTTTCATCGGTCCGGCATGATGGGTGTCTGAGCACTTCTTCTAAGTTGACTTCCTTCAGTATGTGCACACCCAGATCATTCCGAAGAAAAATAAAATTGAAACCTAGTTCATTAGCACCAATCAATCGATATTAGAAAAATATCCTTTGCACAGTCCAGTAAGCAGCAATGCAGGCGATCACAATCGATATTGGATAAACCACCCTCCGCCGATACCAGGGCTTATCCCCAAAGATTCGTATGATGGTGGCGAATACAACGACGATGATCGTAATTTGCCCAAGTTCAACTCCCACATTGAATGATAATATGGACGTGATGAAAGCGTCCCTTGGCAATCCAATTTCATTCAATGCACTCGCAAAACCCATCCCATGGATCAGACCAAATAGAAATACTATGACAATACGCCAAGGTTTCAATTCACTGATCACGATATTTTCGATGGCAACAAATAAAATGGATAGGGCTATGATAGGTTCTACAATGCTGCTTGGTGCAACAATGATATTTTTCATCGACAATGCAAGAGTTATGGAATGCGCTACCGTAAAAGCCGTGGCTTGCCACAATATGGTCTTGATCCGCGTACTCAGCAGGCAAAGTCCGATGACAAATAAGATATGATCAAATCCTTGAGGGAGAATATGTTTATAGCCAAGCTCCAGATAAAACATCACCACATCATTGACCGGTGCATTTTCAAGCCGGAGGTTGATGGCATGCGCAAATACAGACTGACTTGCAAACAATAAAAAGAAAAGTAGAAAAAGTTTTGTCCTGTAATGGAGAATAGAATTTTTCATATTTATTGCGCCACAGGAGTTGAGACGACAACCTGTGCAAGTTTACCGGCTTCATTTTTCAGCGATTCATTGATGTTTGGATTTTTTTCAAGAGCCACCTTTATCATTTCCTGACCTCTTGCAAGATCGCCTTCTTTGCCATAGATCAGACCAGCACGACAAAGAAGTGTTGGATTCTGACTTTTTGTTTTTAAAGCGATATCAATGTATTTTTTTGCATAATTAAAGTCCCCTTTCTGATAGTATACCCATGCCAGCGTTTCATTGACATCGATGTTGTCCGGGCGACGGTTGTATTCCATCATGGCATGATCAAGCGCTTTATCGATGTCATTTATTTTGAGATAGGCATAAGCTAATTCACGATCTGCATAGTGACCAATATTCTGATCCTTGATACCACTTTGTGCATCCTTCGTCAGAAGATCAATAACCTCTTTAGCACTGGCAACAGATTTTTCTTTCTGTCCATCCAGCGAATACAGATCTGTAAGCTCATCTTTCATTGCATAATCATTGACGAGTGAGTCTGCTTTTGCAAAATAATTTATAGCCGTTTTATATTCTCCTGATCCACGAGCTATCCTTCCAAGACCGGCAAGGCCATATGCATAGTCAGATCTCTCCTGCAATGAAATCGCGTATTGCATTTTTGCATTTCCAAGGTCCCCAATATTTTCATAGAGTTGTCCAAGGTGCACACGCGCCCATTCAGTTCCTTCATCTCCTTGTGGCCCCGCACTCACAGCAAGTTTCATGGCTTCAATAGCTCCGGGATAGTCACCATATATTTCCCTTAGATAAGAAACGCGCGAATAGGATCTGATGTCAGGTCGAATCGACATCATTTTGTCAGAATTCATCACAGCCGCGTCATATTTTCCTAATTCAACATTCGCATCCACCAGCATTCCATACACAAACGCATTGGTTGGATTCATCTTCCTGATTTTTTCTGCCATCGCCAACCCATCTGCAAAATGGTGCTCGGATAAAAAGATGGTTCCTTTAAAAACATTTGCTTCGAAGTTGGTGGAATCCTTTTTAAGCACCGCGTTGGCTAATTTCATCACTGCCGGATCGTAATAGACATGATTTCCGGTGATTCTTCCTTCCTGGATATATAGTGATGCTAATTCTAATTTTAGCTTTATATTTTCCGGATCTGTTTTTATCTGTCCAAGTAGCGCGTCGGCTTTAACCTTAGTCGTTTTGTATTCTTCACTTCCTCCCTGAGCTCCGGTCCTTTCCTTCAATGGAGGAATGACTTCTTCTTGTTTCTCATTTCGAAGAATGATAAATGCTATGGATGTGCCGAGTAGAATAAATAAAACGGCGTAAATGATTGACTTTTTCATATTGCTTGAGTCTGTTGTGGAGATGTACGAGGACAAACTGGTTTTTGGATCGCTCAGGGCCAAAAGAAGTGCGAAAATAAACCCATTTCACTTCATTATCCATACATTCCTTATAATGAGGGAAATCATTCCATTCCAATGCTACTGATCTTTCATGCAGGATAAAAATCCAGAAAAATTTCTCTGGCTGAAGAATGTTCAAGGAAATCGATTGCAGAAAGAAAAAGATATTTTGAAATTTCCAGAGGTTCTATCATCGAAGTGGATACCGAACTTGATATAGCCTTGGCGTTGGATTATACTGTCTTTGAAGACATGGAACAGACAGGTAAACTAATTATAAGATGTTTCAAAATGTTGAGCGCCATGATTAATGACTAAAGTACTCAGCTCACATTTCATGCCTCACGCCTCACGCCCGTTCTTCCTACAAAAACGGATCTGACCACTTCTCATCATGAACCATCGTATTGTCCGTGAGTGTGTTGAGGAACTGGATCAATGCATCCTTTTCTCCTGAGGTGAAATTGAATTTCTTTGGATGGCCATCAGTCTTCAAAAGAGGATTAAGATTCTGATGATTCTGGATGCCGGTGCTATAGAAATTGATCACTTCTTCGAGCGTTGCAAATCGACCGTCATGCATATAAGGACCAGTCAGCGCAATATTTTTCAAGCCGGGAACTTTGAAAATAGCCAATTTTGAAGGTGAAGGATCATTTGTTCCCTCGCCTTTATCTGCATACTCAAGGTCCAATCCATTATTGGCACTGCGAATTATATCATTTCCAAAAACCAAATTGTTTAATCCCTGGCTATGACAACCAATACAATTGGTAGTAAAAATACTTTTGCCCAGATTCTCCTGAGCAGTGAAACCGCTCCAGGGAGTACTCATATCAAAGTTGCTCTGGTTACGGATGATATCAAATTTAGAAGTTGCCGAGTTGATGGAAGTCATAAACCCTTCTATCGCATCAAGTACCAGTGACTCGGTCAACACAGGTGTAAAAAATGCCTTTTCGGAAAGTATCCTGTAATAATCAAGGTCCTTAATTTTTGCAACCACATCACTCATTTCCAAACCCATTTCTTTTGGGTTCCTGATCGTTTGGATCATTTGATCGTGAAGACTCTTCACACGCCCATCCCAAAAGAGAGTTGTTTGGGGATCAGAGCTGTATTCGCCAAAACTGCTGAATGCACCAAGAGAAAGGGTATTTCTTGCGGTCACCCTGTTCTCAATTCCTTTACTGAAAGATTCATTGTCTGCAAAGCCAAGATTCTGCTTGTGACATGAACCACATGAAACCGAATTGTCTTTTGACAGATTTTTGTCATAAAATAATACCCTCCCAAGCGTCCCGATCGCATCCGCCCTGCCAGCCTCAAACTGGAATCGATTATAGTTGAATGGAGTAGATGGCAGGTCAAACTTAGCTTTCAAAACCTGGTATTCATCCTTTGAATAATATTCAACACTGGATACAACCTTATCGTCCTGGCATGCGGACAAAAAACAGATCAATACAAAGAGGAGGCTGGTAAAGGAGTAGGTACTTTTCATAATGCAGGGATAAAGACGATTTAAATATACGTATTCCGTTTAATTTATAAAGAACAAGGAAATAGAACTTTTATTTTAAAACGATTGAATATTAAGGGAATCTCTATAAGTCTCAACAAAAGTGCTGGCACTTTTGTCGCGGGAGAAGATAAGATTTCGAAGTTAATTACAGGGCTCTGGAATTTTTTGGATAGGGTCAAATTTTAAAGTAAGTCATTTCTCGAGGAGCATATTATTTTCCATTTGAATTATTGCACTGTCTTGTTGAGCATAAACTCCTTCCACTCACTTCCATCCTGGTAAAGTATCACGCTTCCTTCCGGAAATTGCTTAAAGGTCAGCAGGTATGAATTATCCATGAGTTCGGCTTTATAGTAATCATTTTCATAGCTCTCCGCTCCTATACCATTTCTGTGCCACCAATTGCCCCACTGGTCAAATGTGACTTTCAATTGCATTGGGCCCACCTGTTCCACTTTGACCCCATCCTCAGGGCTCGTCATATTGTATTGGAATATATCAAACATCTTTCCCTGGAAAGGTTGAAGCGTCTGATAGTCAAGAAGTTTTTTGACGCCAGATGGATCATCCTCCGCTGATGCCATCGTGATGCCCTGCATATTGTCCGGACTATTAAGAATAAAAACGATTGATGCATCATTCCATTTGAAATGTTCTTTTAATGACGTCAGCACGACAGTAGAATCATGCCAGTATTTCAATGTTTTTTGTTGAAAGAAGAGATTAAACAATATCATCGCAGCCAGGACGATATAGCTAATGATTAGAGGAAAATTTGATGATGCAGCCAGTATAGCAAGTATGATAAAAGCAATGGGAATATAACTAAGTCTGTCATTCGTTCCAAATTGCAAATGATAGAAATAAATATTGGACACTGGAAGAACATATAAAATAGATACGAACAAACCCAGGAAAGCAATGTGCCACTCAGAAGAAAGTCTTTTAACTTTTATGAAATGAAGGATAAATACAGCTAATAGTATGGACAGGCCAAAAAACGCGACTTCAGGAAAGGATAGTAATTGATCAAACAAGATGTTTTTGATGTTGAAAGA
The DNA here is from genome assembly GCA_040003045.1 of Saprospiraceae bacterium. Classification (GTDB taxonomy): domain Bacteria; phylum Bacteroidota; class Bacteroidia; order Chitinophagales; family Saprospiraceae; genus Opimibacter. The sequence goes on from JBDUDG010000100.1 coordinate 8,149, forward strand.
AAAAAACCGTGCATAAAAAATATGCTTGACCAGGTATTTCATTTCATTCGAAACGATGGAAATAAGATCAAAATGCAAATGCACCTTTGCTCCATAATGACCCACGATGCTGCCCAGAGTTATCTTATTCAAAACCAGGTAAAGGAACATGAGTACCCATAAAATCCCGATGAACAATACACTATGTTTTAGCACTTTTTTCTTTTCACCAGAGATGAGAAATGTGACAAGGCCGCAAAACGAAATAGCAAGAGGTGTAATTAATGAAAGTTCAAGGGTGAACAATGAAAGAAAAAATACAAAACAGCCCCCGATCAATATTTTCCTTTCTCCTTTTTCAACATACCTGATATAGGCAAGGAATATCAGCATGATCTCCATAAAGGAAAGTAGGTAATGCACACAGGTTTTCCACACCACTGCTTCCACGCAATAAGGACTTGTCAGAAATACGAGTACTCCCAGAAAGGCCACGAAAGGAGAAATATTTCCGCCCCAGAAGACACTCAGTTTTTTTATAAATACATAAAAAACGTATCCATTAATTGCATGCAGCGTGCAGAAAAGTAAATACCATGGCAATCCCTGCAGATGGAATATTTTGTAAAAACTATAAAAGATTAAATGAAGAAATTGATGATTACCCGGATAACCAAAGCAATTTATAATATCGCTAAATGAGCCTTCGTCATATGCACGCTGCCAACCTAAGAAATCATGAACAAAACCGGCGCCGATCGAAGGAATATAGAGAAGCAGGGTGAACGCCCAGAACAGGAAGAAAACATATTTCGTCCACCTCATGGTGATGTTGCGAGGGTCGTAGGTGTGTTTTCAATGGTGCCTCCTTCCATGATATACAACCTACCAGATTTCTTTTTCTCTTTCATCAATCTGATGCCTTCCCATTTTTCGCCGCAGGAGTTGTGCAATTTGCCCGATGAAAGAACAATTAATTTTGCACCTGGCTCCACCTGTATAAAGGCTCCCGCAGGAAGTGAAACACGACAACCAATTTCCAGCACAGCACCGGATCTGATAATCACGCTGCCTTCAAGATCCGCGCTCCCTTCCCATCGCATACTATCCACCACTGTAATGGTAGCAGAAGTATCAAGATGACACCATCGAGGCTCCAGCACATTACGTTGCACAGATCCCAGTCTCGTCATGTTCTGAAGAATCTTCCCGATCTGGCATGGAGTGACTGCGGCCATGTGAGCATTATAATCCATCATATTGTTAGAATACAAACTATCACACGGAGGATGATCCGTTTTATTCCAGCAATTGGGATGTTCAGGTGTGTCATCACATCCATCATAACCACTCCAAGTATGGGACAATCCTAAAGAGTGACCTAATTCATGATTGGTGATATGACGTAGATCCCATACGTTTGTTCGTTCAAACCATCGGCCAAAGATCTTAACAGAGCTTCCTAATGAAATTCCGGAATTATCCGGCAGATATGTTTTTGATGGAATGCTATCGAGCTGATGGGTCATCACAAAAATATTCATCACAGAATCATCTTTGATCGCATACCGATTGATCACACGTTTGTCACTGATATTCCGATCACGGCCTGTTTTCACTGCATAGCACAAGGTGTCATTGATATGATAATACACGCCGCTATCGCCTCTTACTTTTGGATCGCCATAGATCACATATCGATAGGGAAT
>JBDUDG010000422.1:0-2932 GCA_040003045.1 Saprospiraceae bacterium
GAGCTTCTCCCTGGGTTGGTCGGAGACAGACCATTGTTTGATCGACTGGTGCATACAAGGTAAATATTGCGGCTAACCGCTGTTTTCACTTGTAAAATTAAGGGTTTAATATTAAAAAACTATTCAGATCACCATTTGTTTTAAGGCGTTGCCTCTATTCTCTACTTTTTTGAAAGAAACCAAAACATGCAAATACTTCGCCCCGGGGTTCTTGAATCGGAAATAAAAGAAATGTATTCATCAATTGATGATCAGAAAATAGCCGGTCTTCTTTTTGCCAAGGATCCAAAGTTGTGGAAAGATGATCCTGAGCAGATAAAGGATATAAGCCAGCGGATGGGATGGTTGACACTTCCTGATCTTTTTTTGGAAAAAACAGAAGCTCTTTCATTGTTTGGAAGACAGGTTAAAGAAGATGGTTTTACGCACGTCGTATTGTTGGGAATGGGGGGAAGCAGCCTCAGTTCTGAAGTTGCAAAAGAAACTTTTGGATCTTCACCAGGGTATCCGGAATTATTAGTCTTAGACAATACAGCACCCGAGGCTATATCAGACCTGGAAAATAAAATCGATTTAGAGCACACACTTTTTATCGTTGCAAGTAAATCCGGAGGTACTGAAGAGACGATAAGTTTTTTTAAATATTTCTATGATCGGATTCAAAAGAAAAATAGTAAAAACCCCGGTGATCATTTTGTAGCCATTACGGATGACAATACTTCACTCGTAAAATTGGCAGCGCAATATAATTTTAGAAAAGTATTCATCAACCCCTCTGATCTCGGTGGACGTTACTCCGTTCTTTCTGATTTTGGACTGGTCCCGATGGCTCTGATAGGAATAAATGTTGCTTCTTTTCTGACAAGTGCCAATCAAATGATGGTCAGTTGCAATAATCAACTCCCTACTGAATCCAATCCGGGAATTAGTTTGGGGATATTATTGGGAATATGTCAAAAACATGGGAAGGATAAAGTCACCTTTATACTTTCTTCTTCTTTAAAATCTTTTGGTTATTGGGTTGAACAGTTAATAGCTGAGAGTACAGGCAAAGAAGGAAAAGGTATCATACCTATCGTAGGTGAAATGCCCGGAACACCGGAGGAATACGGACAAGACAGGTTGTTCGTACATTTATATCTTAACTCCGATGATAATAAGGAAGATACAATAAAGGTAGATGCACTTGAACATGCAGGTCATCCTGTAGTGAAAATAAGCCTTGATGAAAAAGAAAGTTTAGGCGGTGAATACTTTCGCTGGGAAGTCGCAACAGCGATTGCAGGATTGGTGATGAAGATTAATCCGTTTGATCAGCCAAATGTGGAAGAGAGTAAGCAAAACACAAAGCATATCCTGGAGAAATGGATGAAAGACGGATCGTTTATTACATCGTCAAAAGATTATGTTGTTGAAGATTTTCATATCCACGAAGGACATAGGGAAAAATCTTCGGATTTACGGCATGGCAATCACATTGGTGAGTTTGTAAATAATTTCACATCCCGCGCGGTGCAAAACGATTACATCGCGTGGTTACCTTATTTCATGATGACAGATTTTCGAGATGAAGTTCTGCAATCATGGAGACAGAAGCTGCGCGATGAATTAAAGGTGGCTACGACATTACTCAATGGCCCCCGATATCTGCATTCTACAGGTCAATTACATAAAGGCGGACCGGATACCGGGCTCTTTATCATTCTGGTTGGAGACCATGAAGAAGATTTGGCCATACCAGGTTCATCATTTGGGTTTGCCACTTTGCATGAAGCACAGGCACTTGGGGATTTTCAATCCCTGGATGACAAAAACAGACGGGTCTTGTATATTAATCTTGGAAAAAATATCGATTCAGGATTGTCGGAATTATTTGAAAGCATTGAGAAATCGAATAAATCCTGACAGACTGATTCCAATTTAATTTCCAAACGGGATAAAGTTTTATTTCCCAAATATTTATTCACATTCTTTATTCATAACCCAAATGACGGATAAAATAATCAGGACCCTGTTTCTCGATATTGGTGGAGTCTTGCTTACCAATGGCTGGGGTCGACAGGAACGTGACAAAGCGATTTTAAAATTTAATCTGAACGGTATAGAGGTGAATGAAAGACATCATCTAACCTTTGATACATTCGAATCAGGAAAACTTTCCCTGAAGGAATATTTGAACAGGGTAGTGTTTTATGAACCCCGGGATTTTTCTGTGGAGGATTTCACAAAATTCATGTTTGGATTATCGGTACCTTTTAAGGATACAATAGATTTTTTTAAAGGAATAAAAAAGCAATACAACATTAACGTAATCGCAGTCAGCAATGAAGGAAGAGAATTGAATGAATACAGGATTAATAAATTCAAATTGCGGGAATTATTTGACGCCTTCGTTTCTTCCTCTTATGTTCATCTTCGCAAGCCGGATATTGATATATTTCTTATGGCATGTGATATATCCCAGACGGCACCGGAGCATTCGATTTATATTGATGACAGGCTGATGTTCGTTGAAGTAGCTCAGTCTCTGGGAATGAACGGCATTCAATATATCAGCCTGGAGGATATTAAAGAAAAGCTGTTACGATTCAGATTTGGAACTGATGCCGGGAGATAATATCTCAATTTAAAAATAATAAGATGCAAGACAAAACATATGATTATGGCATGATAGGAATCGGTACAATGGGCCGGAATCTTGTCCTGAATATGAACGACCATGGCTATTCAGTGGCCGGATTAGATAAAAATACTGAGCAGGTAAATATGTTTAAGAAAGAAGCTGGTACACGTAATGTATTTGCAACTTCTGATCTGAAAGAATTCCTGAGTGTGTTAAAAACTCCGCGATCGATCATCATGCTTGTTCCTGCAGGTAAAATCGTGGATGCGGTCATTGAAGAATTAAAGCCATTCCTCTCTGAAGACGATC
>JBDUDG010000423.1:0-2927 GCA_040003045.1 Saprospiraceae bacterium
CACCGAAAGATGAAAATGACATAGCACAACTATGTTTTGACACAAGACAAAATGCAAGTGCGGCAATACGCAACAATGGAATACCTTATAACAGTCCGTTCTGTGGAGACTATCACAAAATCTTGTGGAGTGCCGAAGATGGATGTGGTAACTGGAGCCATTGCGAATACCTGCTGCGTCTTGAAGATTGTAAACAACCATCACCTGTCTGCATACAAGGATTGAGTACTGTACTGATGCCTATTGGTTGTCAGGTGACATTGTGGGCGAAAGATTTCAATGCATCGAGCTTTGATGATTGTACTGCTGAGGCGGATCTTCTCTATAGCTTTAGTGGAGACACCTATCAGCCAAGTAAAGTATTTGATGTCAATAATATTCCTGGTTTCGGCCTGGAGTTTACATTAAATATTTGGGTAGCTGATGGCGGTACCGATGATAATTGCAATGGACAGATCAGTTGGGAGGAAAGGAATAAGGATTATTGTACAACCACATTAATATTCAATGACAATAATCACAATTGTGGCACCTCAGGTCCAATCACTTATGGTGGTGAAATAATAACCGATCATAATGAACCCGTTGAGCTGGTAAAAGTATCTCTCAATTCGAATGATCAATCCATTTTTGAATCGACCACCAGTAAAAATGGTCAGTTCATTTTAACGATACCAACGATTGATGGCCAACGCTATCAAATAATACCGGAACGACTGGACAATCCACGCAATGGGGTCAGCACACTCGATCTTGTGATGATACAGAAACATCTCTTGGGAATTGAATTATTTAATTCTCCTTATCAGTATATCGCAGCAGATGCGAATAACAATCAGCAAGTGAGCGCAATTGACATGTTGGAGATCAGGAAACTCATTCTCGGCATTTATACAGAATTTCCTAACAGCCAAAGCTGGAGGTTTGTCGATAGAAATTACATAATTCCTGATCCTAGCAATCCATGGCCATTCGAAGAAACAGTAAATATCCAATATGATGGCACATCGCATGCCGGCGTAGACTTCATGGGTGTGAAAATAGGGGATGTCAACAATACAGTTCAGGCGAATGCTAACCAGGTTCTTCCAAGAGGCGCTCATCGGGTGCTTAAGATGACTGAAGGTGGTGATGCGAAATCTCAGAATGGTAAAGTGGTCAATGTCTCTGTCACCATTCCTGAAGTCGTGGAAGGATTCCAGTGGACACTTGAAACTACTGGTCTTGAATATCTCGGAATCAGCAGTGAGGATATCGCTATTACAAATTCAAATGTGGCTGTTTTAGATAATGGTATCGTGACTATGAGCTGGAATACTGACAATGGCAGAAAACCATCGGATAAGAAGAGTATAACAATAGTGCTTCAATTCATGGCTACCCAATCTGGGGACATCAGTAACATGATCAAACTATCTGGCAAAGTGACACAAGCAGAAGCCTATACTTTTGATAATGAAGTGCTCGATGTCAAACTGGATGGGAGGAGTCATGAAGAGCAAACAGAATTTGCTTTGTATCAGAATGAACCTAATCCATGGACTGGAATCACTTCAATCAATTTCAATCTGCCTGAAGAAGGACATGTTAAGCTTTCGCTCTTCGATGTGACTGGTAAACTGATCAAAGTGGTCGAAGCAGAATTTGCATCGGGCAGACAATCCATTCTGTTAAACAAGAAAGATATTTCTACACATGGCGTTCTTTATTATCGACTTGATAGCGGCAACTATAGTGCAACCAAGAAGATGATCCGCCTGGATTAAAAAAAAGTAATTTGGTAAAAACTCATTGATTTGGAAAGCCCCGGAATATGTATTTCGGGGCATTTTTTTACCGGGATATTTTTTGAATGAATGAGAAGTGGTATCAGTGGAATAGATGACCGGCTTTGCTGACGTACACTTTGCCGGTGACGTAGTCGAGGTATTAAAGTTAACTTTGCTCCTTTATGTATGATATCATTCTAAGCTTTATTACATCTTTTATATTGGTCTATATGGCTATCCCCAGCATCATCAACATTGCTAGGGTAAAAGGGCTATATGATGTCCCCGATGAACGAAAATCGCACCAGGATGTAGTGCCTACTCTGGGTGGCGTGGCTATATTCGCCGGTGTAATTTTTAGTATCATTTTATGGACCCCTTTTGATGTGTTTGGAGACCTTCAATATATTCTATGCGCATTCATTATTATCTTTTTGATTGGCGCCAAAGATGACATTCTACCCATGTCACCTTTCAGAAAAATGATGGGGCAGATCCTTGCTTGTTTTATTCTTGTATTCAAGGCCCAGGTTAGATTGACCAGTCTGTATGGAATCTTTGGTGTGTATTCGATTCCGGTTATTCCTTCCATTATTTTGTCGATGTTCACTATACTGGTCATCATCAATGCATTCAATCTCATCGATGGTATTAATGGTCTTTCAGGTAGCCTGGCAACATTGATATCGCTGACTATGGGTACCTGGTTTTTCTTAATTGACCGAACAGATCTTGCCATTATTGCATTTTCATTGGCAGGTGCCACGATAGCTTTTTTGAAATACAACATCACTCCTGCAAGAATCTTTATGGGAGATACCGGGTCTATGCTTATTGGAATTATTTCAGCCATCCTCGTCATCGAATTTATCGAAGTGCATAGCCAGATACAGGGATCACCTTATGCATTCAAAGCAGTTCCTGCAGTGGCAGTAGGTATCCTGATCCTTCCTCTTTTCGACACCTTCAGAGTCTTCGTCGTGAGATTGATGCACGGTAAGTCACCACTTCATGCAGACCGTAGCCATATTCATCACCTCTTGTTAGATTCAGGGCTCACACACACGCAGGCGACCATCGTTCTGTTGCTGGTCAATTTTGCCTTTATACTTTTTGTAGTCTATTTCCAGGATCTTGGAAATCTGAATTTGCTGATCA
>JBDUDG010000101.1:0-9770 GCA_040003045.1 Saprospiraceae bacterium
GGCGAAAAGAATTTTGCCATGCTCAGCTTTCTTGGAAATATTGACCTGAAGAAAGTTGGCAAGCTTGCAAAGGTCCTTGATATCGATAATCTGCAATACCTCAAAAAGCTTGAGGAAAAACAGTAAGCCTCCTTATCTCCAAAGACCAAAAGAAAAAGGCCATTCGTGTGAACACATTGAATGGCCTTCTTTTTTGTCCTGAAACATAATCATTTGTCCAGGGAATTTACTTTCTGCTACGCACCAAGGTAGTGCTTCAATAATTTGCTTCTGCTTGCAGATCTTAATTTGTTGATCGCTTTATCCTTGATTTGACGTACTCGTTCCCGGGTGAGCCCAAAACGATCTCCGATATCTTCAAGTGAAAGTGGATGCTCCACTCCGATACCGAAATATAGCTTTATGACATCAGCCTGCCTATCAGTAAGCGTACCTAACGATCTGTCAATCTCTCTACGCAAAGACTCAAGATATTCCAATCCCGAATCGGTTCCGGGAGTATTTGGATTCTCAAGAACATCGAGCAAAGAATTGTCTTCTCCATCTACGAAAGGCGCATCCATCGATACATGTCTTGCGGCAACACCTAAGGTAGTTTCTACCTCATCTGCAGATATTTCCAGGATTGTCGCTAGTTCTTCAGAAGAAGGCTCACGTTCGAATTCCTGCTCTAATTGTGAGAAGGCGCGATTGATCTTGTTCAATGAACCCACTTTATTCAGCGGGAGTCGTACTATCCTTGACTGCTCTGCCAAAGCCTGGAGAATAGACTGCCTGATCCACCAAACGGCATAGGAAATGAATTTAAAACCCCTGGTCTCATCAAAACGCTGAGCGGCTTTGATCAGACCTAAATTACCTTCATTGATTAGATCACTTAGGGAAAGACCCTGATTCTGATATTGCTTGGCCACTGAAACTACAAAGCGGAGATTAGCTTTTGTTAAGGTTTCCAGAGCGATCTGATCACCCTGTTTGATCTTTTTGGCAAGATCTACCTCTTTTTCGGGGGTCAGCAGGTCGACTTTACCGATCTCCTGCAAGTATTTCTCAAGGGATTGACTTTCCCTGTTGGTAATGGATTTTGTTATTTTAAGCTGCCTCATGGCAAAATTTACATTATTAGAGTTCTGGACAAAATAGCTGACAAAAAACGTTCCCGCTTTGCCCTGTTACTATAAAAAGAGGCGCAAAAGTACGTTTTTTCAACCTAACCGTAATATTATTTTATTTTTTTAATGTCTTCAATAACGTCCTGTTTTCCGGAATAATATTCAATCCCATAGGCAGGCAGGCAGGCAAAGACCCAAAAGAGAATTAATGGATCAGGTGGAAAAAAAGTTCAATTGTTTGTTATATTCAGGAATTCTGTTTTATTTACGCCCTTCAGTATAAGAAAAGGCAAATACAACGTCCTTTTCATCAGTTATCAATTATGAAGCGAATACCCGTAGATCTGGAATATATATTTAAAGCATCTCCAGCCATTTTATATAAGTTTTTGACGACACCAGCTTGTCTTGTGCGTTGGTTTTGTGACGGAGTGGATATCAATTCTGATGTATACACTTTTACATGGGATGGAAATGAAGAAAATGCTGAAGTGGTCGATGATATAGAAGAAGAAAGAATAAGATTCAAATGGGAAGGTGCGCCAAGACATGAATATCTTGAATTCAGAATGTATCTATCCCGTGTCACCGAAGAAACTGTTTTGGAAATCACTGATTTTACTGCAGAAAAAGAAATCGATGATTTAAAGCGTCTTTGGGACAGCCAGATCAAACAACTTCGTCAGGAAACCGGCGGATAACCCACAAATCTCTATTTCAATTCTGGCAATCCTTCAATACCTGTCACCGTGGTATACTTGAATGATAATTTTTGTTCCGGGTAAATGTGATGAAATGCAGACTGACACATCAGGGTAGCTTCATGAAACCCGCACAAAATCAATTTCAATTTTCCCGGATAATTGTTGATGTCCCCTACAGCGTAAATGCCTTTGACATTGGTGCTGTAATCCAAAGGATCAACATGAATTGACGTTTTATCAATCCCCAATCCCCAGTCCGCAATTGGTCCCAATTTAGGCGTGAGGCCGAATAAAGGCAGAAAATAATCTGTATCAAGGCTCATTCGATTTTCATCATGTTCTATGACGGCAGATTCAAGTTTATCGTTGCCCTGCAGATCTATCACACTCGCATTTGTAATGAGATTTACTTTTTTATCTTTTACCAGGCTGACTACCTTATCAACTGAATCAGGTGCACCTCTGAAACTTGTCCTGCGGTGAATCAATGTCACCGATTGAGCAACATCCGCCAATTCAATTGTCCAGTCAAGGGCAGAATCACCGCCACCCGCTATCACCACTCTTTTACCGGCATAATCTTCAGGCTGCTTTACAAAGTAATCCACGCCTTTACCTTCATACCTTTCAATATCTGTAATCGGAGGTTTTCTTGGTTCAAAACAGCCCAGTCCTCCCGCAATAACGATCACTTTTGTGTCGATAACTGTACGCCCGTGTCCATACACAGTGAAGGAGCCATCTTCATGTCGTTCTATCCTGTCTGTTCTTTCTCCGAGTGTAAAAGTGGGCTTGAATGGTTCAATCTGCTTTCGGAGATTGCTCACCAGATCGCTGGCCAGAATAAATGGAAATCCTGGAATATCATAGATAGGTTTTTTTGGATATATCTCTGTAAGCTGCCCGCCTATATGTGGCAATACATCCATCAGGTGGCACCTCATTTTCAATAAGCCTGCTTCAAAAACCGTAAAAAGGCCAACAGGTCCAGCACCTATGATCAACAAATCCGTCTTAATAGAACTCATATACGTTTGTGAGAGGGCAAATTTACAGTAAACAAAATAGAGTAAGGGGGTGAGATCAAAATCTCCATTTTGATTAATGCATCACCAACAATCAGAAAATTTGAGAAATAAGATTAAGGACAATTGCCACCGAGGATAGAGCATTTTTTTCCATCCATCCGGATAGTTCCATTGACGAAACTGGCTAAAGGTTTAAGAACAGCATTGATGTCAGGGTCAATATAGGCGAGAGCGCTTGCCAGTCTGCAATCTTTCAGGGAACTGTTCTCAAAAGAAATGGGCTGATCAAAATATGCAGATGCATCCTGTAAAATTTCAGCAAGTGTCATATTCTTCGTGAAATTGAGATGCCTTGTGTGCCATGCATTAATGTTGGGAGAAGGATTGGGTATGAGATGCATTTTCTTCTCATTGTAAATAGCCGCTTCTCCTGCTGTGAGTGCTACTGCTTCTTTAAGCTGATCTACTGATTTGAATATGACCTTTCCCTTCTGGACAAAGATCCTCATCCCATCGATAGTCGGTGCGATGTTAAATTCAGTACCAACGACCTCCGTGATCGTTTCACCTGATTCCACAGTGAACGGCCGTTTTGCATCAGGAGCTATTTCAAAAAATGCTTCGCCGTGTAGTGTCACCCTTCGTTTTTTATGCCTAAATGGATAAACATTGACAGAAGCTCCTTTATTTAGATAAATTTTTGATCCGTCAGAAAGAATTAAAGGCGTTGCATCTTTATCACTGTATGCATATGCAACCGGTTTGCTTTTATTATAAAAAAGGAAAAGGGAACCAAGTGCCAGAATGACGGCTGCAGCAATAGCCCATTTGACATTGATACTTCTCTTGACTGCGATTCTGGTTTGTTCAGGTTGTACTGTTTCTGAAAATTTAAGCCATGCTTGATTGGCAGACCATTCCATATGAGTTTCCGAATTGGTGTACTCCCATATTTTCCTGTATGATATGAATTCATTCTTTAATGTCGGATTTGATGCCAATTCGTTCTCAAATGCCGCCCTTTCATCACTTCCCGCTTCACCGGAGAGTAATCTGCCTATCCTTACATCATTGGATTCTTCCATCATACGTACTATTAGACACTTTTATCAATGCTATCCCCTATTGCCAACGATGGCTGCACGGAGATATTTTAACGCTTTACCAATTTGATTTTCTACCGTTTTTATTGAGATGTCGAGGTTCTGTGCTATTTCAGAATATGTTAATTCGTCCTGGCGGCTAAGCAGGAATACGATTCTGCATTTTTCGGGCAACTGATCGATAACATGATCGAGCAATTTCTTAAGTTCGGCTTCTTCAAGTTGCTGAATGACCTCTGGTTGTTGATATCTGGTATTCGAAAGAGATTCTGAAAATGGATCCAGATCATCCCAATCATACTTCTTATTATCTCTTAAATAATTCAGGGCCCTGGAAATTGCCATCCTTCTGAGGTAGGCTGCAATGGAGGTATGAATGCTTACCTGTTCACGTTTCACCCACAATTCAGTAAAAATTTCCTGTGCTAAATCTTCAGCTTTTGACTTGTCGCCGACATATTTATAAACAACATTGCAGACCAAAGCATAGTGATCCTTAAACAAAAGCTCAAATGGACCCAATCGGGACAATTTAATAGACGGCTTTTCGGATTCCTGATTTGACATTAAATCTTATCTGTAATTTATTATCCCCCGTAAAGTAGCAGACATTCTTAATTTTAGAGTGTTTAATTCAATAAAAACAACGTAAAATGAAAAACATACTTCTTTTTTTAGGCCTGTTTCTACTGTTTGGCAGCTGCAAAAATCAACCTGAGAAACTTCCTGAAGCACCACCTAAGGCAGATATTTTGACCCCGGCCGCCACGCCGGCATTCAAATATACACTTACGCCATTTACCTCGTCACAGGATTTTCCTGATGCTGCTCTTAAATCCATAAATTATAAAAAAGGAAAATTTATGGCAGTAATCGGTGGTACCAGCTATAAACTTGGCGAACAGACACCGGATGCACCGCAAAAGAATTGCGCCAATAGCAAAGAAGGGCAACACATCCATTTGATCGTTGATAATGAACCTTACATCGCTAAATACACGGATTCTTTTGATCAGGATATCGCTGAGGGTGATCATTACATCCTTGCCTTTTTATCAAGGTCATATCACGAGAGCCTGAAGAATGCGGCTGCATCAAAAGCAGAAAAAGTAACCGTTAAAAATAAAAGCTTTGAAAAACCTATCCCCATTGCAGGACCTATGTTGTTCTATAGTAGACCGAAAGGTTTGTACACCGGTGCCGATGGCAAGAAGGTGATGCTTGATTTTTATCTTGTTAACGCAGATATGAAAAACTATCATATTGAAGCTGATATCAATGGAGAAAAACATATGCTTGACACATGGCAGCCTTATTATATTGAAGGTCTTCCGGAAGGAGATAATACCATCACACTCAGCCTGATGGATGTACATGGCCAGGTGGTTAATGCCCCATTGAATCCAGTGAGCAGAACATTTAAAATTGAAAAAACTCCGGCAGTGAACTAAGGAAACCGTTATATTTGCCATCCATTTCCAAAACCCGTTTTGAGAAATGGTCAGATGGTGGTTGTAGCTCAGTCGGTTAGAGCGCTAGATTGTGGTTCTAGAGGTCGTGGGTTCGAGACCCTCCTACCACCCTTCTCAAGAATATAGAATGCAGAATAGCTAATAGCGAAGGAAGAAGTAAAAATCTTCCTTCGTTATTGTTTCCAGAATATTGATTAATCTTCGCTGCGCTTGATATTCGTTATTCCTTTTTATTGTTCCCTGCTAGAAAATCTCCGACTACATAACTGCTACCTCCTACAAAGACCAGGTCATTCTTTGCGGCTACAACCATAGCAGCCTTGAAAGCTTCCATTACACTTTTGCAGGCATTACCTTCCAATCCTAAATCATTTCCTGCCTTCATCGTTTCTTCCGCAGGTTTACCACGGGGAATATCAGGACAGCACCAATAATATCGACCATTCGCAGGAAAGAGGGAAAGTATTTTTTTGATGTCCTTGTCTGATACAAATCCCAAAATAAAATGTTTCACATTTGCTTTGATCTTCAACAATTCAGGCAGGATGTTTTTCATTCCATCTATATTGTGAGCAGCATCAGCGATGACTAAAGGTTTATTTCCGATGACCATCCATCGCCCAATCATCGAAGTGGATGCTTTTACTGCTTTCAATCCTCGCTTTACACAGGCATCTGATATATATAGATCGGGATAATATTTATTCCAGCACCAAATGGATTCAAGTACGGTTATGATATTTTTATTTTGGTAGGGCCCTGTCAAATCAGTTTCAATTTCGCTGAGCCATTCATTCGATCCTACATTAACAGAAAAACTATGTTTTAATAACTTTTCACTGATCCGATGCAGGTGGATATGCTTCGATGCAAAATGAACAGGTGCATTTTCTCTTTTGGCTTTCTTCTTAAAAACATCGGCTGTTTCACTTTGCCATTCGCCAATGATGACTGGAATTTCTTTTTTAATGATGCCTGCTTTTTCGTATGCGATTTGTGGAAGTGTATTTCCAAGTATTGCCATATGATCATAGCCTATATTGGTGATCATAGAAAGCATCGGACGAATAATATTTGTTGAATCGAGTCTTCCACCAAGACCTGTCTCTATGATGGCGATATCCACTTTTTCGTTTCTGAAATAATCGAAGGCCATCGCTACTGTGATCTCAAAAAATGAAGGATGTATTTCCTGCCATTTGTCTTTGTACTTTTCCACAAAAAGAATGACATCCGCTTCTGTAATATATGCTCCATTTATTTTAATGCGTTCCCGAAAATCAACATAATGTGGTGAAGTGTACAATCCCACCTTTTTCCCAGCGGCCTGGAATATGGATGAAATCATGTGGGACGTACTACCCTTTCCATTTGTGCCTGCTATGTGTATGCATGGAAACGACAATTGTGGTTCGTCTATTAAATCGCATAGAAGTCTGATGTTCGTCAGGTCCTTCTTGATAGCTGCATCTCCTATCCTCTGGAACATAGGAAGGGAGCTAAAGAGAAATTCGATGGTTTGATCGTAATTCATCGAGGAGTGGTCATTTACATGCAAAGATGGAATAAGGATTTATTTACCTTCGGATAAAATCTAACATTTATGAAAATCATACTTCTGGTGGCTTGTTCCTTGTGTGTTCTTAATGCATGCAAAGAAAATAAAGAGGCATCTGAACAACCCAAAATTTCTGAAGAATCTATCCGACGTTTTATTTCAACATTGGCATCTGATGACTTTCAGGGACGCAAGCCATTTACCTCTGGCGAAACAAAAACACTTGGCTTTCTGGAAACTGAAGTCAAACGAATCGGATTAAAACCGGCAAACGGATCATCCTATTTTCAGGAAGTACCTATGGTTGAAATAGCCGGACACCCATCGTCTGAGCTGATGCTGGATGGACCAAAAAAAATGAGCCTGACACTAGGAAATCAGTATGTGGCTTACACCCAGCGTCCGGTTGAAAAGGTATCACTCAATGCATCGGATCTTGTTTTCTGCGGCTTTGGAGTTGTTGCCCCTGAAGCAGGCTGGAATGATTACCAGGGGATAGACATGAAAGGTAAAACAGCTATAGTCCTGGTGAATGATCCTGATTTTGGTACGCAGGACAGCTCCTTGTTTAAAGGAAATACAATGACCTATTATGGTCGCTGGACCTATAAATATGAAGAGGCTGCCCGACAGGGTGCCGCAGCAATATGGATCATTCACGAAACTAAAATGGCCGGATATCCATGGGCGGTTGTAAAGGGAGCAGGCAGCGGAGCGAAGCTTAATCTGGAATCACTTGGCTATACACCCTGTGAAATGGAAGGTTGGATCTCATACGAAGCAGCTACTGATATTTTTAAAAATGCAGATTTGGATATTGAGAAAGAAATAGCTGCTGCGAGAACAAAAGGTTTCAAACCAGTTCCACTTCCTTATAAAGTCACAGCTAACATTGACAATCAAATACGGAAGGATGAATCAAAAAATGTAATGGCCATGATACCGGGAACCGAGAAACCGGATGAAGTGATCATATTCTCTGCACATTGGGATCACCTGGGTATTGGTGCTGTCGTAAATGGAGATTCAATCTATAATGGAGCTG
This sequence comes from Saprospiraceae bacterium, assembly GCA_040003045.1. Lineage (GTDB taxonomy): Bacteria > Bacteroidota > Bacteroidia > Chitinophagales > Saprospiraceae > Opimibacter. Next base: position 8,023 of record JBDUDG010000101.1, read on the forward strand.
AAGATAATGCAAGTGGAAGTGGCGGGCTTTTGGCAATGGCTGAAACTCTGATAAAAGGTGGTCCATACAAAAGGAGCATTGCATTCTTGTGGGTCACAGCTGAAGAACAGGGATTATTGGGCTCAGCATATTATTCTGCACATCCGATCTTTCCACCTTCCAAAACAGTCGCTGATATTAACATTGATGGCATGAATATGATCGGTGAGATGAATGACTTTACGGTCATTGGGTTCGGACAAAGTGAACTTGAAACATATGCTGATAAAATAGCAAAGCAACAGGGCCGGTATATTCTCCCGGACCAGGAACCAGAGAAGGGATATTTTTTCAGATCAGACCATTTCAATTTCGCAAAAGTTGGAGTTCCCGCCCTATATGCAAAAGGAACTTATGATCACCGCCTCAAGGGAAAAGAATATGCCAAAGAAAAATCCGACGAATTCAGAACGAACAGGTACCATCAACCTTCAGACGAATATGATGCGAAAGCTTTTGATATGGGAGGAATCCAACAAGATGCAGGACTCTATATGAGTCTTGCAATAGAACTTGCCAATAGTTCAGACTGGCCGAAATGGAAACCAACTTCGGAATTTAAATCCATTAGAGAAAAGTAATCGGAAGAAAATATTTAAATAATCCCTGTCTTAAGTACTCAGGCTTTCTGACTGATATACCAGGAGTGGAATGGATTGATGGAAGGAGATTTTTTTAGCTCTTGTTTTGGAGAAAAGATCTTCGAACCATGTACGTTTGTGCGAAAGCAAAGCCAGCAGATCAATTTTATTATCGCTGACAAATGTCTCGAGACCTTCGTTGACGTCTGTGTGATTGACAAGATGAGGGGTCATTTTTTTATCATGCTGCCATCTTTCGCAGAAAGATTTTAATTGGCCATTGTCTGCTCCTCCCTTATCCGTATTGACATGAACTACATGAATATGGCATCCCATAATTTCACGGAATTTTTTGAGTTCTTCGATCAACAAAGCATCTTCTTCTGTAAAATTTGTAGCTACGGCGATATTGTCAATGATGCCAACGAATGTCGCAGTTTTGGGTACGACTAACACCGGACAGTGAGCTTCTTCCAGAACTTTACCAGAGACCGTGCCAAAGAATAAATTTTCCATCATCCCTGCACCAGTTGTGCCCATGACGATGAGGTCTACTTTGTTCTTGTTGGCTGTTCTTAAAATTGCGGATACAGCAGCACCTTCCTCGAGGACATGAACCATCGGGATATGATAATATCCATTGTCGATAGCGATGTCTTTTAAAACCGGGATTTCATCTTCATAATTTTCGAATTCTTCAAGGTCGATGGAATCATAGACCTCTTTCAGCGTATCGGGAAGATTTACACCGCTGACATCAGGCTTATCAAAAGCATGGACGGTAATAATCGAGGCCCCTAAATGGTCGGCTATCTGTAAGGCGAAGATGAACGCATTTTCCGCGGTCCCGGAGAAATCCGTCGGATAAAGAATTTTTTTCATTAGTGACTTTTCATTAGCTGCACAAAGCGATCGGGTGACAAAATGATATAGCTAAAATATAAAAAAACATGATTGAAAGTGAATCCGGCATGTCTTCAACTGGCATACTGCAATTTCAAAAACTGATTACCTGACAAATAAAGTAAATTTGTGTGGTGATAAAGTACAGCATTCTAATTTTATTGGGCGGAATGATTTGCATACTTGGTTTGACCATTCCGTCCCCAAATCTATTCAATCCCAGGA
>JBDUDG010000424.1:0-2876 GCA_040003045.1 Saprospiraceae bacterium
TCCCCTTCCCGGATGATCTCTTTGATGATCTCGTTGCCTTCTTCATCCACGAAGCCTATCTTGATATAACCGTTCTTAACAAAATAAAGTTTATTGAGATGGTGCGAATCGAAATAAATATAGTCGCCTTTTTTGGCTTCAATAAATTGATGCACCACTTTCAGTTCTTCATAGTCCCGGTCATCCATATGGCACCAGAGATCATAATTGCGGAGCATAACAAGTTTTTCATCGCTATTCATATGGCTAAGTTAGGGAAAGCATAAATAGAAGAAATCATATAACCAGATACAAAAATACAGGCTATGCAATATTTAGCCACAGATAGACGCAGATAGCTTTGCGTATCTATCAACATCAATCGTATTTCTCCAGCATATTAAAATGCCGTTTAGCATCGGCCAGGTATTTATATCCTTTTCGGAAAGACCAATAAGGTGTGCCGTTCTTATGATTATAACGGCTGATCTTATACAACATTTTCCAATGATGTAACAGCACACCGTATGCTTTCCAGATGCTCATGCCGCAATCGTAAATATGATTGGGTTCGGCGCCACAACCATTGAATTCCAGGATGAGAAAATTCTTCCCCTGTTTGAGATCTTCTATTGAAGTTGTTTTGATATCGTACCGGCCATAATAGAACTTATCGGTGTAATGGCTGAGTTCATCAAAGACCTTCAGCAGGTCATCATCAATCTCTTTGTGAAGATTAGTAAAATGAGCTCCTCGGTTATGATTGCCTGCATAGGATAAATAAAATATCTCTCCTTCCGGGATAACTCTTTCGAAACGATGGCCATGACGATGCTTCATTTCTTCCATCCTGTATCTTGCTCTCGGGTGTTTCGCGATGAGTTCTTCGAGATTAGCAACGCCATCTCCCACTACCTGCAATAATTCTTTATGGATAAAACCACTTACCACTCCTTTTTTTTCCGCAGGATGACGATAATAAAATACACTGACCTCTACCGGTAGTTCCACCAGGTCCTGAACAATATATTCCACCGGTATCCTTTCATGGTATTTCTCGAGCTGTTCGTCATTATCGATCTTACGAAAAAGAATGCCTTTCATTCCAACATCCGGCTTAACAATAAAAGGGAAATTAAATCCTGCTTCAGTGATCCTTTTCTTTACTTCTTCAAAAGACCAGTCATGCATGATGTAAATGGTGCGGGGATATGTGGCTTCAGGTAATTGATCATACATTTCCTTTTTGCCTTCCCCTTCAAAACCGCCGAATGTGAGTGTGGGGTTGGATGGACTGAAATACCAGAATGACCAGCTGCGCAGGCAATACCACAGCCATACGGGGCCGATCGGGAAATAAAGAACATAGAAGTTCCACAATTCCCAATTCGTCAGTTTTTGAAAAAATTTCTTCATCTTCATGCAGCAGGTTGACAAAAATAAGTTTCCTGATAAGATAGCGATTTTTTTGTTCTACTATTTTTCCTTAAATCATGATAAAATGAAAAAAATCTTGTTCATTATCGCTTTTTTTGCTATTTGTTCATATAACGGAAGTGCAAGCATTTCACCACTTTCATCGGCTACATCATCACCATCATATATCATCCCGGCTGATCCGTTGCAACATTTTTCTTCTCTTTCAATGAAAGAGATACAGAAACTGGCGGGCAGGAAACTTACATTAAAAGAAAAGATCGGTATCAAGGTCCTTCAATGGAAGATCAGGAAAGGTATAAACAATGGAAAGAAAGAAGTTGTAAGAGGCAAAGGTCATACTGCAAAAATTCTCGGGATCATAGCATTGGCAGCATTGTTCGTTCCTCTTGTCGGGCCCTTTGCATCATTGACCTGTGCAATACTCGCATTGGTATTTGGTTATTCGGCATTAAAAGCAGACCCGGGTGACCGGCAGGCAAAGTCCGGGATATTGATGGGATGGATCACTATTGGACTCTTTGTTCTTGCATTGCTACTTATCATTGCCATTTTAAGTACATGGTCATGGGGAGGTTGGGGTTAATAAGTGAGGTGTTTTCAGTAATATTGTTGCTGAATCAATGGATGATCTTATGCATATTCCAACCGTAGCTGAATTATTCGCATCTGGTAAAACACCTGAAGTACTTTTTTGGGTAGGCTGTGCCGGCAGTTTTGATCAGCGGGCACAAAAGATCACTAAAGCATTTGCCACTATTTTACATAAGCTTGAAATTAAATATGCCATTCTTGGTAAAGAAGAAATGTGCACCGGCGACCCGGCAAGGCGTGCAGGAAATGAATTTATGTTTCAGATGATGGCCTATCAAAATATACAAATACTGAACGGCTATGGTATTAAAAAAATTGTAACGGCCTGTCCGCATTGTTTCAATACATTAAGCAATGAATATCCAGCATTGGGTGGCACTTATGAAGTGATACACCACGCTACTTTTTTACAACAACTCATCGACGAAGGCAAAATAAAAATGGCCGAAGGCGGCACGTTTAAAGGAAAAAAAATTACCTATCATGATAGTTGTTATTTGGGCCGTGCCAATAATATTTATGAAGCACCCCGTAAAGTTTTGGAAGCACTTGATGTATCACTGGTAGAAATGAAACGTTGTCGCAGTAATGGCTTATGTTGTGGTGCAGGTGGGGCACAAATGTTCAAAGAAGAAGAAAAAGGCACCACAAGAATAAATTTTGAACGTAGCAATGAAGCTATTGAAACAGGTGCCAGTGTTATTGCAGCTGCCTGTCCTTTTTGCAATACCATGATGACAGATGGGGTAAAAAACAGTAATAAAGAAGACGAAGTACAGGTGATGGATATTGCGGAGTTGGTGGCGGCGTCTATGGCCTAAGGCTTTATTACACGAATGGGGCGAATTACACTAATTACACGAATT
>JBDUDG010000425.1:0-2863 GCA_040003045.1 Saprospiraceae bacterium
CTGTTTCATCAATTTCTGGTTCTTCATTTCTGAGTTGTTCGAATGCATCGCCGAGGTATTCAATGATGTCGCCTGCGATCAGCGCTTCATACCCGATATCCTCAGCCGCAAGGTCCCCCGCTGTGGCATGCAAATACACACCAAGTAATGCTGAATAATCACCGGAATATCCCTGGGCCAGGAGACCCATCAGCAGACCGGTAAGCACATCACCACTACCAGCCGTTGCCATTCCCGGATTCCCTCTTGTATTAAAAAACGAAACGCCATTGGTCTGGCATACGATCGTAATGCCACCTTTTAATATGATGGTAATTTTTCGTTTTTGCGATTCAGAACAAGCCACTTTATATCTGGCGTAGTGATCTTCCTGTTCACCAAACAATCTGTCAAATTCACCAGGATGCGGAGAGATAATCGTTCCTTCCGGAAGCTTGTCCAACAAATCAGGATTCATTGAAAGGATATTCAATGCATCGGCATCCCAAACCATCGGAACTTTGGGTGGATTTTTCAAAAGTTGTTTAACGCCATTTATGGTTTCCAGATGTGTGCCTAATCCCGGACCAATTCCAATTGCAGAAATCCTCGCAGGTATTTCAGCACTGGTAAAATGATCTTCGTTTTTATCAAGGATTACCATCACTTCAGGAATCGAAGGTTGAATGATCGCATAAAGCGATTTTGGTACATGCGATGTAACCAATCCAATCCCCGATCGCATCGCAGCACCCGCAGCAAGGATACTCGCGCCGGCTTTTCCTACACTACCTGCTATTAAGAGGCCGTGACCATAGTCCCCTTTGTGACTAAACCTGCTTCGTTCAGACAGAAATGGTAATAAGTAATAATAGTCCAGTTCAAAACACCTTATGTCATTTTCCAAAAGGAAAGTATCTGAGAGACCGATATCGCATACCACGATTTCCCCGAAATAAGGCTCACTCTCAGGCATCATAAAAGACAGCTTCTGGCACTGAAAGGTCAGTACCAGATCAGCATATACAACCTCTCCATCAGGAGCCTTATCAACATACATCCCGGAAGGAATATCAATTGAAATGGTCAGATTGGTCTGTTCATTCATCCACTCAGTGATCTGCTTCCATAGACCTGTCATTGGTTTTTTCAAACCTGTTCCGAACATTGCGTCAATCACAGTTCCTGCTGAACTAACTTCTATTTCTTCAGGATTCCACTTGTCATGGATATCCAGGTATTCTGGATCCATCTGAAGCAGGCGTTCATAATTGGCTTTCCACTCAGATGTATGCTCTCCTTCAAGGTTCACATAAACATCAACAAGATATTCGAGGTCAACAAGCAGGCGAGCAATGGCCAGACCATCAGCACCATTGTTGCCATTGCCGCAGATGATCAGCACTTCCTGGTCTTCATCCCCAAGAAGAATGTCAAGCTTTTGAACTACAGAGATAGCAGCCTGCTCCATCAGATCTAGTGAGCTGAGACCTTTTTTGACCGTGTAGGCGTCCCAGGCCTTTATCTGAGCTTCAGTTAATATGATCATTCGCTTGAATTTAGTTTTATAAGTTCAACAAATGTAGGCCGGCATGCTGAGGGCAAACGAATAAACTACCGGAGAGGAAGGATAAATTTTTCTAAAAGATTGGAATAACTGTAAAAAAGATTATCTTACAATACATTTCATCCCTCTTGAAATAGCAGAATTGATTTCTGCACGCAAGTTTCAACACCCCGATTACTAGATACGCCCAACTAATGAGTACAGTTTTTGCTGTATGATGTTGTAATGATCCGATTGACTGACGTATTTTGCTTTAAAGCCTTACAATGCAATGATTTAGATATATTGTTTCTATTTATATCAAACCTGAGTATCTTGACATGAGAATGAACATATCTATCGCAGGAGCATTTATTTGCCTCCTGTCAGTCCATATTATATCAGCACAGGACATTCATTTGTCCCAATATCACTTTGACCGGTTACAGGTCAATCCTGCTTTGACAGGTATCTTCAATGGAGATAAACAGGTCTCCCTTATCCACAAACAACAATATTTCTCAGTTCCTGTCGACTACCTGACATTTTCGGGCAGCTTCGATATGAAATTCAAAAAAGTCCAGAACCCTAAAGGATTCTTTTCAGGAGGTGCACTTTTTGATTATGATAAAGCAGGAGATGGAGACTTATCGTGGCTGAATCTTAACATTATGGGATCGTATACGAGAGCCCTGACTAAAAGTTTCTTTGTAGGAATAGGTGGTTATGTAGGTGGAGGTCAGCGATCATTTGATGAGCAAGGCCTAACCTGGGATCATTTTTGGGACGGTGACAGGGCGGTTCCTGGTCTTGGTTCAGGTGAAACTTTTACAAAAGATAATTTCTTTTGGCTTGACCTTGGCGGCGGAGTAAACTTAAGGTTACAGGGAAAAGACAGGACAAAAATTGATGTTGGAGTAGGTGCATACCACCTTAATCAGCCAGGCTTCAGCTTCTATAATACGGATAATATCAAATTGCCGGCGAGACTGACTTATTCTGCGATGGGTGTTCTGAAGCTTGCCGCAAGAATAGATATTTTTGGAAATGGCCTTATTCAAAACCAGGGACCATATGAAGAAACTGTCGTTGGAGGAGGAGTCATCATTCACATCAGCAATAGAAAAGCCCGGGAAGTGGAACTTCATTTAGGCTTGGCAGACAGATTGAAGGACGCTCTTATTCCTATGGTTGCACTCGGCTATGATGGATGGAAAGGCGGTTTCAGTTATGATGTCAATACATCCGCTTTCAAAGCAGCTACAGACAAACACGGGGGCCCGGAGTTTTTCCTGAATTATACATTTAAGAAATTATGGCCCCTTGAACAGACCAGGG
>JBDUDG010000426.1:0-2861 GCA_040003045.1 Saprospiraceae bacterium
GAGAGTTTTCAGAGTTTGTATCTGAAGTCATACTATCCGCTTGAATTTATGGTCGGCGTCATCAACAATTTTGGTGGCTTCTATTCGACAGAATATTATGTACATGAAGCGCGGATGTGCGGAGCCAATATTCAGGCACCCTGTGTCAATCATAGTATCAATCTCACGACAATCTATGGTGAGACGATCTATCTCGGTTTCATTCACATCCAATCGCTTGAGCGTGCGGTCTCACATCGCATCGTTGAAGAGCGGATACGCAATGGTCCATATCTGAGTCTTGAAGATTTTGTGGGCCGTGTCGATCTTGGTCGTGAGCAATTAGATATTCTTATTCGCATCGGCGCGTTTCGCTGGACCGGTCGTACAAAATGTGAATTGATGTGGCACAAGTATGCCGTGCACAATCCGCATGTACGACAGGTCGTGAGCCAGCCGGCATTGTTTGGAAATAACCAGCATGTTGATTATACCCTGCCCTCACTAGAGGAGAGTCCTTTTGATCAGGCCTATGATGAGATTGAGTTGTTAGGCTTTCCGTTGTGCAGTCCTTTTGAGCTCTTGGAAGAAAGGCCGGCACAACCTATTGTGTTCACCGGGGATCTCAATTCACTCGTGGGGCGCAGGGTATCCATGCTTGGCTATTACGTCACTCGAAAACCCGTCACCACATCCAATGGCAAGCTGATGAGCTTCGGCACCTGGCTTGATGAGAAAGGAAAATATTTTGACACCACGCATTTCCCGCCATCACTCGAACGATATCCGTTTCAGGGCAAAGGCATGTATCTCATCCACGGAAAAGTCACTGACGATTTTGACTTTGCAAGTCTGGAGGCAGATGCGATGGAGAAGCTGCCGTATCGGAAAGACGCACGTTATTAGCATAGAGCATAGAGGGAACAAAAAGGTTCAAATACCTGTCGGAGCATTTTATAATAAATCTGTCTCGATAAAGATTGATAATCTTAGTACATCATGATCATCATGATAAATCTGCGTTCTGGAAAAAGAGCAAACACTTGTTAGTTTATAAAATGTACATTATTTTTGTACAAATTTAAATAACCATGAAAACCATATCAATAAGTGAATTAAGGGCCAATCTAATGAGTGCCTTGGACCAGGTTAAAAAGGGAAAGACGCTGATTGTAACTTCTCATGGTAAGCCAGTAGCCCAAATTATTCCACCATCAAATCGGAGGGCAGAAGCAATTGCAAAATTGAAAGCATTGCGAAAAACAGTAATTATAGGTGATCTTATTTCGCCTATTGGAGAGCACTGGGAAGCTAGCTGAATATGTCATATGTCGTCATAGATACGCATATCATAATCTGGGACCGATTGGCTCCCGAAAGGTTATCGACTAAAGCACGAAAGTCATTAACTGAAGCAGATGTTAATCATCAGATCATTATTTGTGAAATTTCATTGTGGGAGATCGCAATGTTAATCAAGAAAAAAAGGATAATTCCGGATTTATCATATACTGAATTGATGGAGGAAATACTGCATTCCAGGAATTATATTCTTCAGGGCATAACCCCTGAAATAGCATACTTAGCATCAGAATTGGAAATAGATACAAAGGATCCAGCAGATAGATTGATAGCCGCCACATCCATTTCTCTTGACTTACCACTCATCACAGCAGATCAACATATGCTGACCTATGATCGCTTGAAAACAATTTGGTAATGTTTCACTAACGATTCTTTTCTCAATTGGAAATTGAACAAATTAAAAAATCGCACTCCATCGAAACAATAGCACATCCCAATGTCTTTGATCTTTCCACCCTACTGGTGGCAGCCATACCAATCATACCTATCAATTATATTTCTTCAGGTTGAACAGGTAACTTGGGACTTTACACAGAATTTACAAATGCCAACTGCTACAACCTCCCTACACTCTCTCCCACGAAGTGTGAACCTAATTCAAAAACATATACTCTCGTTTTTCGCAATATTACTCATATGCACTTCAATAGGTAATGCACAAAAACCCCTCGGAACATGGAACATACTCAATACCAAATACAACTTTGACAAACACTTAAGCATATGGACAGAAGGACAATTAAGAAGCATCCAATTCATCGATGAGTTTTTTTATTACGAAGCAAAAGCAGGAATAAATTACAGCCTTAAAGATCATATCACATTAACCGCCGCTATCGGGCACTATGCAACATACACCCTGGGCGGAAATTTTGTTGAACCTCTCACGACAACAGAGGCCCGCACATGGCTCCAACTCATCATGGAACAAAAATGGGACCGCATCAATTTCGAACACCGCTATCGGATCGAACAACGCCACCTAAGCACCGGATATAAAAATCGCGTCCGCTATCGATTAAATGCAGTGATTCCCATCAATCATCCGGAGACATCTCCGAAAACTTTCTACGCTTATATAGGTGATGAGATTTTCATTGGTTTCACAGCCCCATTCTACGAACGCAATCGATTCTATGCAGGTCTCGGCTATCAAGTCTCACAGGTCTTTACCATTCAGTCCGGTTATATCCGCCAGTATGATTACAAGATTACTTCAGAGCTCTCCCGACATTTTTTGCAAACTGCATTATTTATAAATCTGAATCCGGAAGATTTACACAAACATAGTGTTCCATCGACATCGGATTAAAAAATGTTTAGTCGAAACATCCAACCCTGTTCTCCATAAAACTTGTATAAATTATTTGTCGCCAGTTGTCTATCGGCTTACATTTCATTTTGCCTTTTGCTGATTGCCTATTTGCTATTGCTTTGCCTTTTTGTTTTTTGCCGATTGTCTACCCAACCTTTTAATCTTCAATCTGGTCTATTTCTCTACCCAGATAAGGCTGAAT
>JBDUDG010000427.1:0-2859 GCA_040003045.1 Saprospiraceae bacterium
TTAATTTGCCAAGTGCTTCAACAGAAGTATCGCGTCGCACACCTTCATCGGTATCTACGATTGAAATTGAATTAACTTTCTTGCCATCTTTGAATAAAACATTTTCAACTTTGATTGGTACGATCTCCTCTTTGAAATAGCCATTGTCTATGGCATTCGCGGCCCTGGAATGTGACCTGTAAGCAAACGCATCGGAATCTTCACGACTGATGTCATATTTATTTGCAACAGCTTCGGCGGTAGCGCCCATGCTGACGAGGTAATCAGGTGTAGTCGATGCGACTTTATAGTTTGGCGCAAATTTGTAACCTGTCATCGGGATCATACTCATAGATTCTGTTCCACCTGCTATATAACATCTTCCCATCCCTGCTTTTATTTTTGCTGAAGCGATCGAAATGGCTTCCAGTCCAGAGGCACAATATCGGTTGATCGTCATGCCGGGTACTTCCTTTCCGAGGGCGCGCATGGATATGAGGCGTCCGATTTGAAGACCTTGTTCCCCCTCAGGATTAGCACAACCAACTATGACATCATCGATCAGCGAAGGATCTAATTCGGGCACCTGGCTCATGAGGAAATTGATCACATCCACTGCAAGATCATCTGACCTATAGTGACTGAATCCGCCGCGACCAGCTTTACCAACCGCCGACCTATATGCTTTTACGATGTAGCTCATTTAATTAAAAAGGTTAAAAGGGTTAAAAGGTTAAAGGGTCAACTGGTGAACTGGGTAACTGGTGAACCTGTTAAAAGGGTTAAATGGTATATGGGTTAATGCTTCCGTCTTATATCCCGATATTCTCCCAGGTAAATAAACCCAAATCTTCACTTTAGTTGCTCTATGCACTATGCTTTTCAATTCCTTAGCGGCTTGTTTTTCTCAAGCATATACTGAATGCGTTCCTGAGTTTTTTGTTCTCCACAAAGGGATAAAAATGCTTCTCTTTCCAGATCCAGCAGGTATTGCTCAGTCACAAGTTGGGATCCAGTCAGGTCACCTCCGCATAGCACCCATGCAAGTTTTTGAACTATTTTAATATCATGCTCAGATCCATATCCGGCAAGACGGAATTCATTGGCAAAACTGTACAAAGAAGCCAGACCCTGACGACCAAGAACTAAAATATCTTTTCTCTTCAGAGGCATCACATAATCAGTACTCAATTCAAGAACTTTATTTTTTGCTTCCGTGATCGCATTTGAAGTATTGATGATGACCTCATCGCGTCCTTTAATCAGATAACCAAGATCGTAAGCTTCATAGGCAGATGTTCCAACTGCTGCAGTAGCAATGTTTTTGCATCTTTCGATCAGTGATGGGATCTGTACATCTCCAGGATCAAATGAATCAGATAGACGGACAGCAAATTCTTTTGTTCCGCCTCCACCAGGAATAAGGCCAACCCCTGCTTCAACAAGTCCAATATAGGATTCCACAGCTGCAGCAACCCCATCACAATGCATTGATATCTCACATCCTCCGCCAAATACATAACCCTGCGTTGCGACAACAACCGGAATAGAAGAATACCTGCAACGCATCGATGTTTGCTGGAAATAATTCACAGCTGCATCCAGTTCATCCCATTCTTCCTGGAATGCCATCATGCCGATCAGCATAAGATTTGCACCAACAGAAAAATTTGGTGACTGATTGCCGATGACAAGTCCTTTCCAGGATTCTTCTTCAGCGATTCGAATTGATTCATTGATTCCTCGAAGAATTCCTTCACCAATTACATTTGCTTTGCTTTTAAACTCAAAACAAAGCACTCCATCACCGATGTCATGGAGAATGGCATCATCATTTTTATATACAGGTACTTTGCCGCGAAGTGTTTGCAGATTTACCTGATGCTTATCACTATTGACGATGACATAATCAGATGAGGAAGGATCATACACATACACCTTTCCTTCTCTGTATAAATAAAAAGATTCATCCCCATCAGCCAACATTTTTTCTACCCATGGACTTATCTGCAAACCTGCTGCTTTAGCATCTTCAACTCCCTTCTTAACACCTATAATGTCCCAATATTCGAAAGGTCCATACGACCATGCAAATCCTGCTTTCAATGCATCATCAATGCTCTTGAGGCTATCGGCGATTTCAGGAATTCGATTACTGACATAAGAGAACAATCCGGTTAAATGTTTCTTTACTAATTGTCCGCCAGCATCTTCAGAATTATAAATGGCCCTGATTCTTTTTTCTGTATCATCGATTTGTTTTGCAATGCCAAGAGATGGGAGTTCTACACGAGGATCTTTTTCATATTCATGCGTTTTTAGGTTGAGGGATAAAAAAATATTTCCACCCTTATCATCTTTACCTTCCCCTTTTTTATAAAAACCCTGTCCTGTTTTATTTCCCAGAAATTTATTGTCTAGAAGAAATTGCATGTAACCAGGCACGGTGAATGCTCCGGCTTGTTCATCATCAGGACAATTTTGTTGGATGCCCTGCATGACTTTTACACCTGTATCATGACCTACCAGATCTGCAAGGCGAAAGGTACCTGTGTTGGGGCGACCTATTGCGGGACCGGTCAGTTTATCAACAACACTTATTGGTAAATTAAACTCTTCAGTGAGTTGGAAAATCCTGGCCATACTATATACCCCGACGCGGTTTGCAATAAACGCTGGCGTATCCTTACAGAGTACTGTTTGTTTGCCAAGGAAGCGACTCCCAAAATCCATCATGAATTGTATCAATTCAGGATCAGTATCATTTGTGGGAATGATTTCAAGCAAACGGAGATAACGTGGAGGATTAAAAAAATGAGTTCCCAGAAAATGTTTTTTAAAGTCATCAGACCTCCCCTCAGCGATTGAATGAATCGGTAT
>JBDUDG010000428.1:0-2857 GCA_040003045.1 Saprospiraceae bacterium
AGATTTGAATGGAGACCTTATTAAATCGTACCCATTGATTATAAATGCCACTCCTCTGGGGATGTTCCCGAATATTGATTCCTGTCCGGATATCCCCTATGCTTCTCTCACTGGCGAGCATTGGTTATACGATGTTGTTTACAATCCAACCAATACATTATTTTTGACCCGTGGTGAGCGGGTGGGGGCCCATACAAAGAACGGGCTTGACATGCTTCACCTTCAGGCAGAACAAGCCTGGCTTATCTGGAAATCATATGGCAGGTTCTGAAACTGAATTACAGACACACCCACTCAATGTGGACTTCACCGATACGGAGGTAGCGTTTGGTCAAAAATCCAATAAGGAGCTCAGGAGGCTTTATTATCTATTTAGTCTGATGAATAAACCTTGGATTGTCAATTCCGGTTCATCATTGGGTTTGTGGCTTCATAAAAAAGGAATTACCATTTTCAATCCAATCCTCAAATCCACCATTTTTAAACAATTTTGTGGCGGGATATCATTGGAAGACTGCCAGGATTCTATTGATCATCTCCATATCAGCAGAACTCTAACTGTCCTCGATTATGGAGCTGAAGGAAAATCTACTGAGGCAGATTTCGAACGCACCCTTGAAGAAAATATCAAAGCAATCAATTTTGCTTCCACGCATGCAAGTGTCCCGATCATCTCATCGAAAGTAACCGCACTTGGTGCAGAAGATATATTGAGAAAATTTCAGACAGAAGGCCAATTGAACAATGAAGAGTCTGTTGCCTTTGAAACCATACGCAGACGATTAAATCAATTGTGTCACGCAGCCAAACGAAATAATGTTGCCATTTTTTTTGATGCCGAAGAATCCTGGATCCAGGAAACCATCGATCGATTGGTCAAGGACCTCATGGAAAAATTTAATCGTGAAAAAGTTGTGGTTTATCACACCTATCAGCTGTACAGAAAAGATAAGCTGAACAGTCTTATTGCAGACCATGCCGAAGCACTGATCAAAGGCTATAAGCTTGGTGCCAAATTGGTCCGCGGGGCATACATGGAAAAGGAAAGAGATCGCGCAAAAGCCATGAATTATCCGTCACCAATACAAGACACTAAAGAAAACACCGATCGCGATTTCAATCTCGCTGTCAAATATTGTGTAGAACACTATGAGCAAATCGCTTCGTGCAATGGTTCGCACAATCTGAAAAGTATTCAATACCAGACGCAATTAATTGCTGAATATGGCTTGCAGCGCAATCACGCCCACTTAAATTTTTGTCAGTTATATGGCATGAGCGATTATATCACATTCAATCTGGCTGATGCAGGATACAATGTCGCTAAATATGTACCCTACGGACCTGTCAGGGAAGTCATTCCATACCTCATCCGCCGCGCAAAAGAGAATACCTCAGTGACCGGAGAAATGAGCCGTGAACTGAGTTTGATCCTCGCCGAAATGAAGCGAAGGGGAATGAAATAATAGCTATCTTTCCGCACTAAAAACAATAGAAACATGAAGTATTTTCTTACCCTGTTTATGATGGCTTTTTTCGCGATGTCCGTACATGCCCAATGGTGGTTTGATGGCGGGATCAAAGGCGATTACGGCCCGACACTGATGTTTGATCACAACGTCTTTGACCATGGTTCTTATAAACATAAGATCACTACCGGAACAGCTATCGGTGGCCGGTTAGGTTTCAATTATGGATATCATGTAGGATTGTCAGTTGAATATGCAAGTGCTGTTTCAAGACAGGATTTCAATTTTCATTCTGAAGTGTATAACAAATTCAAATGGAAACATAATGACTGGGCTGGTCTGATACGCTATTCAGGAAATGGCGCCTACATTGAAATCGGCGGTGAATACAGCAAAATCAAATCAGTGGAGTTAAAGAATGTCGACGTTGCTTCTATCCAGGATGTGACAGCCGATTTTTCAAAAAATTATAAATCAGGTGTTTTCGGATTCGGTTCTTACCTGTTAGGCGGCGGCCTCGTCACAGTCAATCTCGGCATCCGGCTGCATTTTGCAGTAGACGATATGGTAAGTACTACAGGTAAAGCAAATGGCTTCCCTATCGTGTACGAAGCTCTCAAGCATCCTGAGAAAAAGACTCTCGCCACAGCAGCTCAATTGCATCTCGAAGCGAATGTTGCATTTGGTCGATTTGCAAAAAGCGCATGTCATGATCGCTGGAGATTGTTGTTGTTCCAATAATATATCATTCAGCTAAACGCAATAATGTTTCAACAACAAAAAAGCATCACGATCACTCGTGATGCTTTTTTGTTTTTTAATAGTAGCCCTGCAGGGAATCGAACCCCGATCCTAGGTTCCGAAGACCTATGTATTATCCGTTATACCACAGAGCCATGCTTCAAAGATAACATTGAAGATGGATCAGAGATTCCTGCAACTTTTTTTCATTGACGTAAGGGATGGTTGGATGGGTTTATCCTGGCTTCATGACCTTAATTTAATAGGGATAAGTTGATGTTCTACGGACAATTGAACTTAAATCAAAGGTCAAAGGTGGTTTTTCAGATATGGTCCTCGTAATAACTTTCTTTTAAACGAGAGGTTTTAGTTTACAGATAAAGCTAAAAACCAAATTATTCATCTGGATGTTAGAAAAACACAGAATTACATTCCGTTTACGGTAAATTAACATTTTATCATATATGTATTCTGGGTATTATCAAACCAAATGCCCTAAAAAAGCATTCTATTGTGTACCTTTGCACCCGCTTTTGAAAGCATAAATGAATCTATGAAACAATTAAACGAGAATATCCGAAACATCGCCATCATCGCTCACGTCGATCATGGGAAGACCACACTTGTAGACAAAATCCTCCAGGCTA
>JBDUDG010000429.1:0-2848 GCA_040003045.1 Saprospiraceae bacterium
GACTGGAATTACACATTTGAACCTGTTTCTAAAGAAGCCTGGCTTAGACAGATAGAAGCTGATCTAAAACCAAGGAATATAAATGCGATTCAGTCCGAATGGTGGCCCGGTGAGAAAATAATATTCACTCAACATTCGGAGGACAAGCAACAAATTGTAAGGTTACCTGACAGTCTATTCGAGTTTCCTCCAGTTTTAATGGAATGGATTGATACATTATCAGACGAACCGAAAATCATAAATCATCAATTACTTGAATCACTGAATAATGGAGTTCAATCCATTTTGTTTCATATTGATCCCGAAAAAAAAATGCCTTTTCGCTTATGGCTTCATGGTGTTTTTACCGATATGATCCAGACAAGTGTTTCTTTACTTCAAGATTCGCCCGAAATCATCAACCATATCCGTGAAATAATACCCGGAAATGCATTGATCCGTCTTAAGCGCAATGTGTCTTCAAAGTCTTCTTCTGCTTTTTTAGAAGCTTGCTCAGGAGCAAAGGAAGAAAATTTAAATGGTTTTCGCTTTGTTTACGAAATTCCTGCGTCAGGAGTCTGGACTACTCGTGTTGCTGAAATTTTTCGGATCATTCTGAGTGATCTTACCTATTGGATTTCACAGGGACTTAATCCAATTGATTTCATGGAAAGTTGCATACTGCAATTTAATCCTGACACGAACTATTGTAAACAAATCATCCAGACACGTGTATTGCACATGGTTTGGAACAACCTCTGGATAGAAAAAACAAAAGCAAACAGGACTCCTTCCTATGCCTATTTAGAGCTTCATATCGAGCCAAACCTATCGGAGGAGCCGAACAAATATCTGATCCGTGCATCATCCTCAGCACTGGCAGGTTCGCTTACAGGCATTCACGCACTTTGCATTCATCACATTCAGGATGCGGATATACCTTCATACTATTCCCGGATAGCGCGAAATATTCATCATCTGCTCAACATGGAAAGTGAAATGTGGAAAGGAACTGATCCTTTGGCAGGATCTTACTTATTTGATTATTACACGATAAGGTGGACTCAAGATATTTGGTCCAAAATCTGTTCATAAAAAGTGGTGGCCGGTTGGATGTATTGAATTTATGCCTGATAAGGCGATTGTTCAAAAATAAAATTCCGTCCACCACATTAAAATACACTTGACCTGCAAATAAACCTGCATTCTAATGTATAGCCTCCTATAGAATCGTTAATTCTGCTTTTAACCAACATTAATGATTTAACTTAAATATTTTAACAGGAATCCTTAGCAAATATTCTGCATCATATCTTTGGTTTTCAGTAACATACAAGTTAAGGATATATATTATATTTGCTTAGCCCTGTCAAACCGGGTGATGTAAATGGCTAGTGAAATTTCAGGTTTGTTCAATAAAATCATTTCCGGTGACAGGGTCGCTTTAGGTCAGGCTATGACAAAAGTGGAAAGCGAACGACCTGAAGACAGGATTGGCGCAGTGCAATTACTTGAATTGTGTTCCCGTGAAATCAGCAACAAGTACAGAGGCACTCGTTTAACAATTAGTGGTGCTCCGGGTGTTGGTAAAAGCACACTGATTGAAGTCGTAGGGTTAAAGGCTATTTCAAATGGTCATAAAGTTGGGGTGATTACAATAGACCCTACAAGCAACATCAGTCACGGAAGCATACTTGGCGACAAATCACGTATGCCTGGACTTTCGGTTTCCTCTTCTGCTTTTGTTCGCTCAAGTGCAGCAGGGTCGATACTCGGAGGAATAGGTCGACGTAGCTTTGAAATGATGACTCTTCTTGAAGCAGTGGGTTTTGATCTGATCTTTCTGGAAACTGTAGGCGTTGGACAGTCTGAACATATTGCCTGGCAGTTGACGGACGGATTCATTTTGGTCTTGCAACCAGGCGGAGGCGACGAACTTCAGGGAATTAAAAGAGGAATTACCGAATTGTCGGACGTTATTCTTATAAATAAATCCGATGGTACAATGAAGGAGCAGGCTACCATTTCAAAGAGTCAATATCAAAACGCTATACATTATCTCACACCACTTCGGAATGAATGGCAACCCCGCGTATTGACGGTTTCAGCATTTGAAGGAACTGGTATAGATGATTTTTGGGAAATTTTACGTTCATATATGGAAACCACGCTGAAAACTTCTCAAAGGGAAATCCAAAGGAACAAGCAAAATCAATTTTGGCTTTCCTGGTCCATTGGTCTTGCTGCCAACCAACTACTAACCAATCATCCATCAGTACGTGAAAAGCTAGCCGGGATAAAGACTGTAAATGAAAATCGTCCTATGCCTATCTTTAAAGCAGAATATGAAATAGAAGAAATGATGAAAGAACTTATTGTTCCCTCCACATGGAACAATAATCCAAAGGATCAAAAATGAAAATATATGCCTTGATCACTTTTTGCGTCGCCTTGCTTTCCATGGCCGAGATCATCAATACATATCCAAAAGGTGATTTCGTCTCGCCTGTCAATCACGAATTGCAGTTGTCCGGCACATTCGGTGAATTGAGAACTAATCACTTTCATGCCGGTCTTGATATCAAATCACTTAACAAAACTATTGGAGACCCTGTCTACGCTGCATCCGGTGGATTCATCAGCAGAATAAAAATTGATGAGTATGGATACGGCAATGCCATCTATATAGATCATCCGGATGGATACACATCGCTATACGCCCACCTTGATCACTTTACTGATGAAATTCAGAATTATGTAAAGGAACAGCAATACCTTCAAAAGTCTTTTGAAGTTGAACTCAAACCCGGACCAGAAAAATTCCCTGTTTCACAAATGCAACAAATCGGCTACATGGGAAATACAGGTA
>JBDUDG010000430.1:0-2847 GCA_040003045.1 Saprospiraceae bacterium
TTATTATATCAAATTGATCACAAATGAAGGGCAATTTATTATCAAACCAGTCATTCGACAATAGTAGACAAATACATGCCAAAGTACCGACTGGAGATAACATCGGCTCCAGGTAATGGCGGATAATAAATCATCTACAGTTAGTATCTTGAAACAGAATCCCGAGTCTCGAAAGATGGTCGCATTGAACCGCCACTGCCTAGAGCCTGGGTCGTTATAGCCAAGCTAGATATTCATTAGCGCGTTTTGCAGACCTGATTCAACTACATACAAATAATGATGGTCAAAAGAGGATGGATCTTTCCGGAGATAGATCTTCAGCTGTTTTCAAAATAGTATCCACATGGTCTGCAAAACATGACTTATCCGAGGAGAATGGATTTTGATGGAAACAGTTTATCCAAATGCCTGGCTATAACATCGGCTCAGGTCAATGGCGGATTTTAATTTGCACGAAGATTATTATCTTGAAACAGATTATCGAGGTTTGGTAGTTGGACTCCTTGAGTCGCCACTGCCCTGAGCCTTGTACGTTATGCCTCATTTTCATGTTTCGAAGAATTAAGAACAAAAAGTATTTTTAACGCTAAATAAAAATGATAATGTTAATAAACTCAAACTTAAGGTCAGCTTTATTGTTAATTGGCTACTGCTTTTTGACTTGCTGTCATGATAAAGGAAATGAAGTCCCATGCAAGGACAATGAAGTTTTCTTAGATGGCCAATGCTATTTACGGGAATCGGTTCATAATATAGGAGGTACATATGTTATTGCTCCTAATTCTTATGTTGCTTTTGTAAATGGTAATCTGTGTATTGATACTCTCGTTTTCTACAATGATACATCACGAGCATTGAATGATGGTCAATTGGGACTTATCATTGCGACACCATTTGGAGTTGGAAATATAATGGGATCATTTCCAAATGAAGTCTCTCCGAATGAATTTTATGCACAAACTGTTGATGAATTGTGTCACTTAAATGGAGAAGCATGGTATGCTAATCTACATTTCAAGATATTTCCTGACAGCGTCTGGATGAAACTTGGATTCTGGACTTTATCTAGCCCAACTGGAGTAATCATTGATAGCGCAACTGTGGTGTTTCATAAGAAAAAATAGGCTTCCTCATCTCCACAACTGAAGTAAACTGTCTTAACTTTGTGACTCAAGCTCTACTATATTGATAGTATTCATTTTCATATTAATAAACTTTATAAACCCACCAAAAGAAAGTATTTCAATAGATAGATGGCTTATTGAAATGAAGTCACAAGATTCATCATGCTTAGAAGAATGGTGGAATGAATTTGGATTAGAAAAGTATAAATATTTGAAGAAAAAGTTGCCGGTTGAAAACTGGTTTGTCGTTGAAACTCCTGAAAATCTCTCAAACTCTTTGAAGCAACTGCCTTGTATTCAATCCATTCTTGTAGACGAGGTACTAAAGAATTATAGCACAATTCCTGACGATCCTGAATTTCCGAACCAAACTGATATGGATTTGATAGGTATGCCAGCTGCCTGGGATATATCCACAGGTGGATTTACCGCGCGAGGAGACACGATTGTTGTCGCATCTATAGATGATGGCTTTCAAGTACACCATGAAGACATCGAAGATAATTTATGGCATAATCCCAGAGAAATCCCACAAGACGGTATTGATAACGATAACAATGGATATATCGATGATTACTTTGGCGTGAACATTACAACAGGAAAAGATAACCATCCAATTCTTTCTCATGGCACTTCAGTGAGCGGAATCATAGGAGCTAAAGGAAATAATGGCAAGGGAACATGTGGGATAAATTGGAATGTAAAAATCATGCTTATAAGTTATGACCATCATATATCCTCTCTCGTCGAAGCATATCAATATGTTTTGGAAATGCGTAAGAAATATAATCACACTCATGGCAAAGAAGGTGCATTTGTCGTTGCAGTCAATTTATCGTCTGGAATTGAATTTGGTAAGGCTGAAAATTTTCCTCTTTGGTGTTCTATGTACGACAAACTCGGAGCAGAGGGCATATTGAGTGTATGCTCAGCTTCTAATGACCACCATAATGTTGAAAGGGATGGTGATTTACCTGCCAGATGTATTTCTCCGTACACAATTATTGTCACGAATGTGAATTCTCAAGATCAACTTATGGAAAATGCTGCTTATGGGAGAATAAGCGTGGATTTAGGGGCTCCGGGTGAACATAGTTTAACAACTGATACAAGCAATACTTACAATTATTTCCGGGGCACAAGTGCTGCTGCACCACATGTTACCGGAACAGTTGGTCTACTATATAGTGTGGTTTGTAGTACTTTTTTCGACAGCTTGGATGCAAATCCCGGCAGTGTAGCCACTAAAATAAAGAACCTAATTCTCTCAACTGCATCACCAAATCCATCACTAAATGGAATTACACTTTCAGGCAAACGATTGCAAGCAGATGCAGCAATGCAAACTTTATTAGGTACGTGCGGTGGAAATATTCAAAATAAAGCATTCATAAGATTTATTTCGCCGAATCCCGCGGGCTCTGGAAAGACAAAACTCTTTTTCGAGATTTTGGGGACCAACTCTAAAATCTATCTCGAAATATATTCCTTAAATGGAGTTCAAATTCAAAATTCAATATTGAACCCTGAAGAGTTAATACAAGGATTCATCACAATTAATACAAAAGATTTACCTGCGGGGCTGTACTTTGTTACATTGAGAGATGAAAATAATATTCAGACAACAAAAATCATCGTAAAATGAGAAAGAAACGAGGCATAACAATAGCTATAATCAATGGCGGGTATCCGTTTCCCGACAGTTTATTATCTTGATACAGAT
>JBDUDG010000431.1:0-2845 GCA_040003045.1 Saprospiraceae bacterium
TGGATAGCCATATCTTTAATGCAAGTATTGGGCAATCCAGAGGATAATTTTTTCCAGCTTTTACCTCCGCTGTTAGAATAATACACACCAAATTCAGTTCCGGCAAAGAGAAGCTTTGGGTCAATATTATCTTCAATGAGACAATACACTGTGCCTCGGGTTGGCAAATTAGATGAAATGGATGACCAGGTTTGTCCTTTATCCTTACTCATGAAAATGTACGGTTTGAAATCCCCGTATTTGTGATGATTGAAGCATGCGTAAACCACATTTTCGTCATGCGAAGAAGCAACAATCTGGTTGATAAAAGAGGTATCGGGAGCGCCTTTAATGTCATCTATTTTTTTCCATGATTTTCCCCTGTTGCTTGTGATCTGAATGAGGCCATCATCGGTGCCGACGAAAAGCAGATCCGGATCCATTGGCGATTCTGATAATGCTACAATATTGCCATAGGGAGAAGTGGATTGATTTTTTGCAACGGCATCAACTCCCCATATTCTGCCCATGACTTTAAGTTTGTTACGATCTATCTGACGGGTGAGATCATCGCTGATCACCTGCCAGTTATTGCCATGATCATCGCTTGCAAAGACTTTATTAGCTGCGAAATAGATCCTTCCCGGTACATGTTTGCTCACTACAAGTGGAGAATCCCAATTCCATCGATATGTTCCTTCATCTTTTCTTTCATGTGGTTGTATACCTGTTTCCTCACCGGTTTGCTTGTCATAGCGTACAAGACCGCCGTATTGACTTTCAGCATAGACGATATTTGGATTGTCTGGATCTATCTGAGATTCAAATCCATCTCCACCGTGTGTTATAAACCATTCATCATTGCTGATGCCATTTCCTGAAATGCTTCTTGATGGACCGCCTAAACTAAAATTGTCCTGTGTGCCGCCATAGATATTATAAAAAGGCATTGCATTGTCAACGGCCACATTATAAAATTGTACTACAGGAAGATTTGCTTTGAAGAGCCATGTCTTTGCGTTATCGAATGATTCATAGACACCACCGTCACAGCCTACAAGAAAATGGTCGCTGTCATCCGGATCGATCCACATGCAATGGTTGTCAACGTGTTTGGAATTTTCTCCAAGATTTCTCCATGAATTTCCACCATCATTTGTAACGTGTAGCCATGTGTCCATTGAATACAATCTGTCAGGAATATTAGGATCCGCTACAATTTCATCATAATAATTTCCTGCGCTAAAATAATCGCCCATTTTTTCCCAGGTAGCACCCTGGTTGATGCTACGGAAAGTCCCGCCTTTGCCTCTTGCAGCTTCCACGATGGCATAAATTTTATCAGGTGCAGCAGGTGAAATTGCAAAACCTATACGTCCGATATCTACAACAGGCAATCCTTCTGAGGATTTCGTCCACGTATCACCACCATCAGTTGATTTGTAAATAGAGGATTTGGGTCCGCCGCCGATATAGGTGAAGACGTTTCTCCTGCGTTGAAATGCAGAAGCATACATGATGTTATGATTATTCATATCCATCACTACATCATTAACACCAGTGTTGGCATCAATCGTCAAAACATTTTTCCATATTTTTCCTCCATCAGATGATTTAAAAAGTCCCCTATCACCACCGGAAGACCACAAAGGACCTATTGCGGCAACGTAAATGACATCTGTATGCTCCGGATGAATCAGCACCTTGCCTATGTGCTCGCTGTTTTTTAAACCCATATTAGTCCAGGAGGTGCCGCCATCAACAGACTTATAAACGCCATCACCGTAACCAACTGAGCGCTGGTTATTGTTCTCACCAGAACCTACCCAGATGTTATTTGAATTTTGTGGATCTATGGAAATGCACCCAATGGAAAATGAACCTTCACCATCAAAAACAGATTCGTAGGTAGAACCAGAATTCGTCGTGCGCCATACGCCACCTGATGCAGAAGCTACGAAATATCGTTTATGATTTTTGGGATCAACAGCCAAATCGGATATACGACCAGATGTGAGCGCGGGTCCAAGATTCCTGAATTTCAGACCGCTTAATTCCACTGTATCAAACCCAGTTTTGGGGACAGCAATTGTATCCATTTTCATGGGTGACTTTACAGGATGCTTCATCTTTTGAGCTGACAGGAATGAAAGCGATCCTGCTGACATGAAGGCAAGGAACAAGAGAAGAATGTTTTTGACCAGAGTAGAAGAATATTTCATTTTTATCATTTTTAGCAGTCTGTAAGATAAAAAAAGGCTTGAAAAAGGAGCTTCATCTCCATAATTGATTTGATACCTTGGCGCTTTAAACTTAAGTAATGAAAGTATGTTTGGCTTGGTTAATCACATTCCAGCAATAGTAAACAAATGGAATTATCCCTCATCGACTACCCTCTATTAAAGTACTGGAGCCATACTGACCTGGCTTATATCACACATGATCTTGCGCTAAGGAAATTCTATGAATATGATCCTGTCCTCGCCTCTTTCCAACAGATCATGGATGCACGCCAAGAATTCCAAACTGACCGGATCCTTCTTGCCAAAGTTTTAAAGAAGCAATACAAGGAACTTGGCATTGAACTGCCGGTGGAAGAGCAAATGCTTCTACGTGAAAACACGTTTACTGTCGTTACTGCACATCAGCCCACTTTATTCACTGGACCTCTTTATCATATTTATAAAATTGCATCAACGATACATCTTGCCAGGGAGATATCAGATGCTTTGAAAGGGTACAAGGTGATACCATTTTTTGTTGTGAATTCAGAAGATCACGATTGGGCGGAAGTTAATCATCTCCATTTGTTCGGGAAAAAACTGGAATGGGAAAGATCTTCTACCGGCCCTTCCGGAAGATTACC
>JBDUDG010000432.1:0-2828 GCA_040003045.1 Saprospiraceae bacterium
ACAGGGAAAATAATCCTGAACAGGAATTAGCCACCCCTATTGTCAACAGAAATTTTCATGGAAATTCGAATACTGGTAATTCACCTCTGGACAATTCAATCGCAATTTCAAATGGAGGGAAGATCATCAGTGTTGCCAACAATTCAATAGAATTTTATTCTACCAGTGGTAGTATGCTGTTTACAAATTCCATCAATGGATTTTTCAATGATGCATCTATTACGGATGTTTGTGACCCTGTCATACTATATGATAGTGGTGCGGATAAATTTATTTTTTTCGCACAGGAATGTTCAGGCAATTCCGCGACATCAAGTCTTCTGGTTTGTTTTTCACAGACAAATGATCCGAGTGGGAATTGGTGGCGATATAAATTTTCCGGTGATCCTGATGGTGCAGGCACCTGGTTTGATTATCCAAAACTTGCTGTCTCCACAAATGAACTCTATATCACCGGCAATTCCTTCAGCAATGATGGACATTTCCAGAAAGCATTATTATTCCAGATCCAAAAAAATGGTGGCTTCGCGGGAAATAATATTGACTGGCAATATTGGACAGATATCGATGGAGATCCATTTACACTCCTTCCGGTTTCTTTTGGACAGCAGGGTAATTATGGCCCGGGTATTTATCTCGTTTCTACAGAAAGTACGGGATCATCTTCCATTCAATTATATGATCTCTCTGATGATCTGACTGCCTCTGATGAACAATTACTTCATTATACAATACCTACTGTAGCCTATTCACCTGCAGGAAATGCCGGACAATTTGGGACAAATACACTATTAGATAATGGGGATTGCCGCACTTTATCCGGTTTCTATCTAAATGGCATCATTCACTTTGTTTTTCATTCCGATTATAGCAATGGGTATAATGGTATCAATTACAACCGGCTGGATGTAACAACTCAGAAAAATACCAATTCGACCTATGGTCTTGAGGGGTATGAATATTCTTATCCTGCCGTTGCATCCTATGCTTCCAGTCCAAATGATAAATCAGTTATGATTGGTTTTGGAAGAACGGGTGACAGCATTTATCCCGAGGTGCGTGTCGTCAATTGTGATGACGGCATGAATTGGAGCAGTTCAGTCCTCGTCCGGGAAGGAGAAGGATATTCAGATTATACGGCAAACCCTGGTAAACCAGAGCGATGGGGCGATTACACCGGCATCTCCAGAAAAAATAATAATTCAAATCCGACACTTTGGATGAGTGGAATGTATGGGACTCCGGACAATGATTGGAGTACATGGATCGCAGAGATCACAGGCAAAGAAACCACTGCCACAAAAGAAATCAATGCCAGAGCTGATCAATTGTTGGTATACCCAAATCCATCCTCTCAGGATTTCAATACATCTTTCGAATTGACAATGGATCTTCATATCCGAATTGATATTCATGATGAACAGGGAAGAATTGTAAAAGACCTTTATGATGGTGAAGCACAATCCGGGAAAAACGTTTTTACATTCAACACTTCTTCCCTCGCTGCAGGAACATATTTTATATCAATTACATCCAATCAACAAATACTGAAAAATGAAAAAATTATTCTTGCAAATTAATGGCTTCACTTTTTTCATTTTTCTTCTTACTTGCAGCAAGCCACAAAAAGAAGAGGCCCATGTCAACCCGGATCCACTCGGAGTTTATGTTGATGTAAGCGATTCACTATTAAAAAATGTCCAGATCCTGGATACTGCCAATCCCATTAAAATACCATCACCCATGTGTAGCCCAAAAACTACGAAACCAGATTCCATCATTTCACCTTCCACTCAATTGGAGAAGAAAGACAGTGTTGTCGTACACAAACGAATTGAGCATGGCAGTGATAATCCCACGAAGCTTGACAGCATTAAGAAGGCAAAAGGAAAAGGTAAAAATTAAGAACTGTCATCCGACTATCGGAAGGACCAAATCAGCATCGTTTTCCCTGACTTTATTGACCCGTTCCGATACCCGGTACCACGTGATCCAGTCTTCCGGAACAGGTTGAAGATGGTGCATTACCTCTTTGGTTGGGACGGAACTATCTATCCACAGGTTTTCTTGTTCGGGCAATAAGATCAATGGCATGCGATCATGAAGATGTGCTATGCGTGGCTCGGCTTCTTTTGTGATGAGCGTAAAACTTTTGATGATATTTCCATCCGGCGCTTTCCACGATTCATATAATCCGGCGATAGAGAATATCTCTGTGTTCGTGACCCTGATGCGATAAGGAATTTTACCCCCGGGTGTTTTCATCCATTCGTAATAACCATCGAACGGAACAAGACATCTGCGTTTTTCGAAGGCCTGTCTAAAGGCAGGTTTCGTTTCGATTCCTTCAATACGTGCATTGATCATGCTTGCACCGATCTTCATGTCTTTGGCCCAAAAAGGGATGAGGCCCCAGCGATAGAGATGGATCACAGAAGGCTCTTCCTGCGTGATAACTGGATGCATCTGTGTGGGAGCTACATTGTAATTGGGCAAAGGATTGTAGCGCTCCAGGTCTTCACTATAAAAATTTGCCCGGAAACGCTCCTCTAGTTCTTTTTCGGTCTTTGTCAGCGATGACCGTCCGCACATTAGTTTGCTACTCTGACGTAAGCATCTATCTTATGATAGTCTTTTAATTTTTTCACCAGCCTGCGTGCATCATTCACATCTGAGAATCGTCCTACACAAACTGTATGATATTCAGATAGATCAAAATTGAGCAATTCAGTATCCTTGAATCCTGCTTTTTTCAATTCTGCCATGCGCTGTTCTGCATTTACTTTTTGAAGAAAGTTGCCAGCGATCACAAGATGCTTTCCTTCCAG
>JBDUDG010000433.1:0-2818 GCA_040003045.1 Saprospiraceae bacterium
AAATCTCTGCAACATTGCCCGGGTCGGCTGCCTGTGCTGCCCACTGTGCTTTAACAATACCCATAATTTCGTCAGCGACTTGCTGATTGGTGTTGGCCTGAGAATAAGAAATGGTAGGCAGAATGAGTATACTTATCAGCATACCTAACCCAAGTATTACTTTTTTCATTTGAGTGTTGTCAGTGATTATAGTGCTGACTCCGCACTTTTTTAATGCTTACTCTATTCGGTTTTCAGCGACCCCGTTATTAAGTTGTCAAATGTATATATATTTTTTAAAGACAACTGACGATTATTCAATTGTAACACATACTTGCGCTCCTGAAGTAATAGCATTAGATGCGACATTCAGATTAGGTGCTGATGGATGTGGTATTTTTGGTATTTGTTTGCTGCCGGATGCGCTATTTCAAATCGCTCGATCTTTTATAAAAACTGTTGTTTGTACCCATCCGTGCGATTAGAAAATATCCTGCCTGCCGCGCCTATAATATTTTAATTTTTCTCCAAATATTTCAACGTTATCTTATTCATCTTCTCCGCTTCTTTCCTCCCCTCTTCCGCAAAATCACTTCCATTGCTTGCATATAAAATGCTTCTTGATGCATTAATTAACAACCCACCCTGCTCATTCAACCCAGCCACACATATTGCATTCAAATCACCACCCTGAGCACCAACGCCGGGAACCAGAAAAATATGATCCGGATATTTATCACGAATCGCTTTAATATCGGAAGGATGTGTAGCACCTAGTACATACATCGTATCATCAGCACTACCCCACTTTGAGGATGTCTCCATGACTTCTTCATGAAGCTTCTTTCCATTCTTAAGTAATTGCTGCTGGAAATCTTTACTCCCTTCATTCGACGTCAATGCGAGTATGATGACCCATTTTCCATCACGATAAAATGGCTTCACACTATCACTTCCCATGTAGGGACTCACCGTGATTGCATCGCAACCTAAATGATCA
Source organism: Saprospiraceae bacterium (assembly GCA_040003045.1). GTDB lineage: Bacteria > Bacteroidota > Bacteroidia > Chitinophagales > Saprospiraceae > Opimibacter. The sequence goes on from JBDUDG010000433.1 coordinate 980, forward strand.
TATATTGATCGTGCATACATCTCGGAAGTGTTTCCAATATCACCCCTTTTGGCATCCGCGATGATGAGATGCGTCGATGGTATGCATTGTATCGTTTTTTCCAAAATATCCCAACCCTTTGAACCCAGTGATTCATAAAAAGCAAAATTCAACTTATAAGCCACGCAGAGATCATGCGTTGCTTCGATGATTTTTTTATTGAAACCAAGAACATCCCCATTAAGTATTGAAGGAATTTTAGTAGTATCGGTATCAAGTCCGATAGTCAGAATAGTCTGTCGTTCGCTGATGAACCTGGCCAGGTATGATCTGGTCTTCTGCATTTCAGGCATGAAGGCTATTGACAGCGATCACAGAGAGTATTTGAGGTAATCTGGATTTTACGATCTGTTCGACACCGGCTCGCATTGTCATCGCTGACATGGAGCACGTTTCGCAGGCGCCCATCCATCTGACCTTTAAGGTCATCTCTTCAGTCAACTCGACTATTGCCACATCACCTCCATCCACTGCAAGATGAGGCCTTACATCATCCAGCGCCAATTCAATCTGGCGGAGCAACATCGATTTTTCCTGGTCTGACATCTTGTTACAAAGGTAACTGTTCTTCTTTACATTGAAGAGGCAGCCGTTGGAATTGCTTTTTGGTCAATCGTCAAACGTGAATCGTGAAAGATTCCTGCGTTCTACCTTCTTTCGTTGGTCCTGAATAATAATTGGGAGTCCTAAACGATAATTGAAAAGGAGGAAGCGGATTAAGTTAGAAAATTTATGATCAATTTTGATTAGTAAATATCATTCGCCTTATTGACATCATGATTTTTAATGATGAGTAAGAGAAGCCCAAATCTCACATCTCACGTCTTTATTTCCACCATCTTCGTAGGGCCCATCTGCTGATTGCGCATTTGAGTTTGTTCATGGAGTGATTTCGCAAGTTGCAGGAATCTATCCTGCAGGTCGATTGCATCATCCTGGAGCACTACAGGCTTGCCATTATCGCCATTTTCGCGAACGGATTGCACCAGAGGAATTTGAGCTAATAGTTTTGTTTCTCCTAAAGCAGCTAATTTGTCTCCACCGCCACTTCCAAAGATCAAATATTTGTGATCGGGCAATTCTGCAGGAGTGAACCATGACATATTCTCCACAACTCCAAGGATAGGTACATTCAGCGATTCAAGGAGGAACATATTCATCGCCTTGACTGCATCAACGACTGCAAGTTCCTGGGGCGTTGTGACAATGATCGCACCAGTAAGTGGCACCGTCTGGACAAGTGTCAATTGGATGTCACCTGTTCCCGGAGGAAGATCAACGATGAGATAATCTAGTGGTGGCCATAAGGTGTCCCGGATAAATTGCTTGATGATACCTGCAAGACGAGGCCCCCGAAGTATTACAGCTTGTTCAGGCTCAACTACAAATCCTATACTCATGACAGGCATTCCGTAAGCTTCGAGCGGCACTATTTTGTGGGCTCCGTGAACAGACTGCACTTTCGGTCGCTGGCCCTGCAAGCCAAGCATAGTAGGAGCAGAAGGTCCATAAAGATCAGCATCTACCAATCCCGTTTTGAATCCAAGTTTTTGAAGACCGAGTGCAAGATTTACAGCTATCGTGCTTTTACCTACACCACCTTTTCCTGAAGCAACAGCAATAATATTTTTGACATGAGGCAACGGACTTTGTTGCCCGGTTTCTTTCTCTCCACGCTGCATGTGTATGTGAACTTCTGCCTCAGGATATACTTCCTGAATAGCTCCAATGCAGGCAAAATTTAAACTGGACTTCTGTACTTCAGGGAGATCAGCAGTTGCCAGCATGAATTGCACCTGG
>JBDUDG010000434.1:0-2813 GCA_040003045.1 Saprospiraceae bacterium
TTTCCTGATATTACTGAGTTGTTGAATTATTTGCCTGAAAAAAGAACTCTCAATTATCTATTCATTAATAATCAAAAATTGGGTTTTGTCAATATGGCATCAGAGGCTGGAATGACCCAGGCAGATTTTTCAAATGGTTCAGCATTGGCTGATCTTGATGGTGATGGTGATCTTGATCTTATCGTTAATAACTTAGAATCTCCCGCCTACATTTACAGGAATGATGTAACTGGTGAACATTGGTTACAAATTGAAGCTCGTGAAAAAAAAGAGAATACTTTCGGTATCGGTACAAGTGTGGATGTTTTTACGCAGGGAATGCATCAACATGGAATAATTAATACCAATAAAGGATTTCTTTCTGGTTCAGAACCTCTTTTGCAATTTGGTTTAGGTGAGTTCCTATCTGTAGATTCCATTATCCTGCTATGGCCTGAAGGATCTAAGGAAATAATGCTAAATGTAAAAGCTGACCAGCGAATCATATGGCATCCAGGTTCAGGAATTCCTTATAAAGAACATCCTATTACAAAACCAGCACCATTATTTGAAAAATCCAATCCTTTCCCTGTTTGGACACACCAGGAAAATATCTTTGTTGATTTTAAGCGTGAAAGATTATTACCATACATGATATCAGCAGACGGACCCTGCATGTCTGTCGGTGATGTCAATGGCGATAAACTCGATGATGTTTATGTAGGAAACGGTAGTGGATTTTCAAAGGCATTGTTTGTGCAAAATCAGAAGAGTAATTTTATCCTGAGTGACAATCCTGCATTCATTAAAGATTCCACATATGAAGACTGTGGGTCTGTCCTGAAAGATTTTGATGGGGATGGTGATTTGGATCTTGTAGTAGTCTCAGGAGGTAGTTCCTTCAATCTTAACGATGTCCATTATATGACCCGGTTTTATATCAATGATGGCAAAGGAGTATTTACACGATCACCTGACTTCCCTATCATTCGAACGAATGCAGGAGCTGTTATTGCTTTTGATTTTGATCAGGATGGCGATGATGATCTCATCATAGCAGGTAGAAGTACACCAGGACGGTATCCGGAATCACCAAGGAGTTATCTATTGAGAAATGATAAAGGAAAATTTAAGGATATCACTCATGATGTGTTTCCTGAACTTGAAAATATCGGCATGATCACCGATATGGAAACTGGAGATTTGGATGGAGATCACCATGCAGAAATTGTGTTTGTTGGTGATTGGCTTCCAATTAGTATTTTCAGTTATGATGGGAAGAAATTTGTGAACAAGACTGCTTCTTTTGGACTGGATAAATCTACCGGATGGTGGAAGTGCATTTCACTGGCTGATATGGATGATGATGGTGATCTTGATATTATCGCAGGAAATACAGGATTAAATACAAGACTTGTCACCAATGAACAAAATCCAATCACCCTGATCACGAAAGATTTTGATGGCAATGGTTCTCTGGATCCTATCATGGCATTTTATTTTAAGGGTCAGCTCTATCCCTTTGCCGAAAGAGATGATATCATCGGCCAAATACCTGCGTTAAAGAAAAAATTTAACAGGTATGGGATATATTCAACAGCTACCATTGGGGATATTTTTACAAAGTCTGAATTATCCGGAAGCACCTCGCTTACATTAAATACACTTGAAACAGTTTATCTGGTCAATGAAAATAAAAAATTTATTGCCCATGTCCTCCCGGTCCAGGCGCAGTTGTCACCGGTATATGATATGATCATTGAAGACTTTGATCACAATGGAAAGAAGGATATACTCATGGCAGGGAATTTCAACTACGCAGAAACTGAAACAGGTGAAGAAGATGCAGGGACAGGGACATTGCTTTTACAAAATACGGATGGTTCATTTTCATATATACCAAATATGGAGCATGGCTTTTGGGCACAGGGTGAAGTCAGAGAACTTAAAGAAATACAAATGGCAAATGGCAATAAAGCAATTCTGACCGGAAATAACCAGGGGCCACTGGAATATCACATCATCAGGAAAGTAAAATAGAAATCGCCCGACTCAATTCAGATCATTATATTGCGCTCAACACGATTGATCTGTTTAAGTATTAAGAATACCGATAAGAAATAAATAAACATTTACATTCAATTGATGAACTACCATTTTTTGAAAGCGAATGCATAAAACGAAACACAAATGAAAGCCATAGTTTATTGTGCCGGAGCCTTTAATACTCCGAATGGAAAAACTGCGCATGGCCTTGTCCGATTTACAGAGCGGTACGAAGTGCTTGCAGTCATTGATCCCAAATATGCAGGAAAGGATGCGAGAGAAGTACTGGATGGCGTAAAGACAGGAATACCTGTGGTTAAAGATTTAATGGAAGCATTAGATATAGCAAAGAAAAAAGGTGGCGCCAATGTTTTCGTAGTTGGTCTTGCACCTGATGGTGGTCGTTTACCTGATGATGCACGAAAAGTTGTTCAGGAAGCTGTTGAATCAGGTTTGGATGTAGATAGTGGTCTGCATGATTTCCTATCTGATGATCCGGTCATTTCTGCAATAGCCCGCGAGAAAGGTGTCAACATAAAAGATATCCGTAAACCCCCTGATCGAAAAGACCTTCATTTTTTTTCCGGGAAAATTGAAGAAGTAGATTGTCTGAAATTAGCTGTTCTTGGAACTGATTCTGCGATAGGTAAGCGAACAACGGCATGGATAATAGTTCATGGTTTGCGTAAGGCCGGTCTTAAAGCAGAATTGATCGGCACAGGTCAAACAGCTTGGATGCAGGGTGCTAAATATTCCCTCGTGCTGGATTCACTGATCAATGATTTTGT
>JBDUDG010000102.1:0-9406 GCA_040003045.1 Saprospiraceae bacterium
CGACCCTCAAAGAATAATAAGAATCTTTATCACCACTCACACCTCTCTGTCTGCCAGGCTGCCCTATGGGTTCAATACCCAGTTCCGGTGATCGATCAGAAAGTAAAACGGCAATATCACCATGTCTTGCAGCCAATAAAGCCATATCAGGATATACTGTGCTGACATCATCAAGGTAGTCGGTTGAGGTCTGTCTTGCACTTAATTCAACATTGAAGCTCCACTCATAATTGAAATCCATCTTGAAACCAAGGCCATACGATAGCGCCGAGGCGATTTGTCCATATTCACTTCCTTCTGTCTGACCTTCTGTTCCCAAATATCGAAGTCCATACCATGTACCATCTAATTCCGCCCTTGGATTGTAATAAGTAAGGGCAAGTCCGCCGAATATGTATGGAGTGAAGTTTTGGTTCCGGCTGCCATGAACATAATTGAAGAAGTTAAATTCAAGATCAAAAGATGCATCAGCATAGTCGGTCCTAAAACTCAGGTTCCGTGCTTTCTGAAATTGATTCTCTGACAATTTATCTTTTCCAATCAATCGTCCGGCACCTACATCAAATCGAAGTGACGTCCTTGTATTGAAGTTATAACGGGAAATAAATTCAAGCGAAGGCCCAGGTGTTTTCAAAGAATAGTTTGGATTGATGTCTCCTATGTAATAGCTCACACCACCCAAAACACCCAATTCGTAACCTTTTTGACCAAAAGACCTTATTTGAGCAATGAAAATTAAGCAAAGTATAATGTATCCCTTCATAATCTGATTTGGCCTGCGCGAGTAGTCTCCAACGTCCATCACCCGTCAGATCGTATGTCAAACCAAACCTTTCTTTGCAAATAACATACCAATATGATATTAAAACTCTATTTATCAGTTATTTAAAAATTAAATAATATTATAATGTAATCTTAAAATCGCTATTCCTTATTCTTTATTCTTTATTCTTTATTCTCTATTCGTTACTCGTTACTCGTTATTCTTTATTCTTTATTCTTTATTCTCCTTTGCCCCTAAATCCCCTGAAAAGGGGACTTGATTTGCATTATTCGTTCCCGCAAGATGCGGGATCTCGCTGCGCTCGATATTCGTTATTCGTTATTCGTTACTCGTTGTTCGTTATTCGTTATTCGTTATTCTCTAGAGTCCAGCTAGTTTTGAAATCTCAAGCATCCGGTCAATACTGGCCTTTCCTTCTTTAAGAATATAATCCTCAAGGATGATCTCAGGCTTTTCATACTTCATACACAGATAAAGTTTTTCCATGGTGTTGCGTTTCATGTGGGGACATTCATTACATGCACAGGTATTGGTAGGTGGGGCAGGGATAAATTTCTTCTCCGGATTTGTTATTTCCATCTGATGAATAATACCAGGTTCAGTAGCTACAATAAATTCCTTCGCAGGACTGGTTTTGGTATATTTCAAAAGCTGACTGGTCGAGCCAATAAAATCTGAAATATCCAGAAGATGATCCTCACATTCCGGATGTGCGATCAATTTAGCATTAGGATATTGTATCTGCAGACGGGATATTTTCTCATGAGAAAATATTTCATGCACCATGCATGTCCCATTCCATAAGATCAGCTTTCGCCCAGTTTGCTTTTGAAGATAAGCTCCAAGATTTCTATCAGGTGCAAAAATAATTTCCCTGTCTTTGGGTATACTGTTGATGACATGTACAGCATTAGAAGAAGTGCAACAAATATCCGTCAGCGTTTTTAATTCAGCCGAGCAATTGATGTAAGACACGACAACCGCATTCGGATGCATCGCTTTAAATTTTCTGAACAGAGGGGCAGGACATGAATCAGCAAGCGAACAACCTGCTTTCAAATCAGGCAATAAAACTTTTTTCTGCGGCGACAGGATTTTTGCCGTTTCTGCCATGAAATGAACGCCTGCAAAAACAATGATATCCGCCTCCGTTGCTGCAGCCTGTTGCGACAATCCAAGACTGTCCCCAATGTAATCTGCAATATCCTGTATCGGTGATTCCTGGTAGTAATGAGCAAGAATGATTGCATTCTTCTCCTTCTTCATGCGCTTGATCTCCTCCACAAGATTCAGTGAGGGATCAACCTTTATATCAAGAAAACCCTGCGTCCGCAAAGATTCCACATTCACTTCTTCCAATTCTGCTACATTCATTTTTATCGAATATATGTATCCACTAACAATAATACTTCTTTAATAGTTTGCACTCCTACTCCTCCTTACACTGAGCTGCATCCATCGAACTTGTTCGTGATGAGTCGAAGTGTCACTTCTCCTTGCACTGAGCTGCATCAGTCGAACTTGTTCGTGATGAGTCGAAGTGTCACTTTCATCTCAATAAAAAAACAGCTGGCACTTTATGGATCTCCGGCCATCCCTTTTTTTTCCATTCAGATATTTTTTTTGTCATGATGAGAGCATTTTCTTCACCAATACCTGCTGCGATACAAAAGGAACGATTTTGATCAAGATACTTTTCTGCACCTTCTATGATCTGATGATTTCTATATGGAGTTTCAATCCAGATCTGTGTAGCATCATCACGATCAGCTTTTTTTTCAAGCTCTTTCAATTGTCCACGCAATTCATCTTTCTTAGCACTGAGATAACCGTGAAAAGCAAATCGTTGCCCCTCCAGACCTGAGGCCATCAACGCCATCATTAAACTGGATGGCCCTGCAAGTGGAATAACCCTAATTCCTAGTTTTTGTGCAACTCGCACATACCACTGCCCGGGATCAGCAATTGCAGGCAGACCAGCTTCTGACATGATACCGATGTCATGTCCATCAAAAATAGGCAGCAAGGAATGCTCAATTTCTTTTTCGTCAAACTGTCCTTCAGGCATCTCTTCAATTGACAGGGAATCGATAGACTTAGGAGTTTTGGTCGAACTGATAAAACGCCTCGCCGTCCTGGCTCTTTCAACGATAAAATGATCCAATGAATGGATCGCCCGTACAACTTCCGGAGGAATACTTTCAAGGCCATTATCAGAGATGGGAGATGGGAGGAGAATCAGGCTGCCTTGCAGTTTGGCCATATTGATATCTTTGGACCTCTAAAAGTAACCTGTGCAGTCCACATACAATATCAAGATCGAAGCCTTTGAAGGCCCGTTTGACCTGCTTTTGTTTTTCATAGAGCGGGATGAGCTTGATATCTATGATATTCCCATCGCTAAGATCACGGATGATTTCCTGGGTTATGTCCACACCATGGAAAACCTGAACATTGATCTCGCTTCAGAATTCATCCTGGTAGCAGCGACTTTAATGCGGATCAAAGCTAAAATGCTGATTCCCAGGAAAGACGTGGACGAAAATGGTCAGGAAATCGATCCTCGCGAGGAGCTTATTCAGCGACTTTTAGAATACAAATCCTATAAGGAGATCACCGAGGACCTTCGTCGCAAAGAAGAATCAAGATCCATGTCCTTTCCAAGAGGAAATGTCGAAATAGAGCTGCAATCCCTTGCAGAAGAAGCACTTGCGGATGCAGAATTAGAAAGCCTAACCTTATATCGTTTGCTCCAGGCTTTTAAAAGAGTGATGGAAAGGTTTGATTATGCACAGCGACACCCTGTCCACACCATCATTCAATACACATATACCGTCCAGGAAGAACAAACTTCCATCACCTTCAAATTAAACCTCAAGCCTCGTCTTGACTTCATGGACGTATTTTCCAACTGCGATAACAGGATCCACGCCATCATCACTTTCCTGGCATTACTGGAGATGATCAATAGCCAGATAGTCAGAATGATCGCTGGAGAAAACATCAACAATTTCTGGATAGAAAACTATCCTCACGAATTAGCATATTCAGAAGAGGAATAGAATCAGAATTTTCTTTTTTGTGAAACCTTAATACCCAAACGAGATGAGTCAGGAACCATGCCTGTATAAAATCTTAAATCCAGAATCAAAAATCCAAAATCCCTTTGCTATCTTTGCGCCACAATTACACGAATTTTCGATCCTAACTATAAGTATATCAATCTATTATGAACGTCGGTACGATTAAACAAATTATTGGGCCTGTTGTGGATGTAAGTTTTGCCGGAGAAGGAAGCAAGATTCCGGATATTCTCAACGCTCTTGAAATCACCCGCACCACTGGAGAAAAAGTAATCCTCGAGGTTCAGCAGCACCTTGGAGAAGACAGCATCCGCGCAGTAGCCATGGACAGCACAGACGGACTGATGCGAGGAATGAATGTCGTCGACACCGGAAAAACCATCACCATGCCAGTGGGTGAGCAAATCAAAGGACGACTTTTCAATGTAGTAGGCGAAGCAATCGACGGTATCGGACCGGTCGTCAAAGATGAGAATTCTTATTCCATCCATCGCAAACCACCTTTGTATGAAGACCTTTCTACAAGTAAGGAAATTCTCTATACAGGCATTAAAGTAATTGACCTCATCGAACCTTATTCAAAAGGTGGAAAGATCGGTCTCTTTGGAGGTGCAGGTGTTGGAAAAACAGTTTTGATCATGGAATTGATCAACAACATAGCAAAAGGTTACGCAGGTATTTCCGTTTTCGCAGGTGTTGGAGAACGAACACGTGAAGGAAATGACCTTCTTCGTGAAATGATCGAATCCGGTGTAATCAAATATGGACACGAATTCACAGAAAGTATGGAAGCAGGTGGATGGGATCTTTCCAAAGTGGACATGGATGAGCTGGCAAAATCCCAGGCGACGCTTGTATTCGGTCAGATGAACGAACCGCCTGGTGCACGCGCGCGGGTGGCATTATCTGGTCTTACTGTAGCAGAATATTATCGCGACGGTGATCTCAGCGATCCCGCTGGAGGACGTGATATCCTTTTCTTTATTGACAACATTTTCCGATTCACCCAGGCAGGTTCTGAAGTATCAGCTCTTCTGGGCCGTATGCCATCAGCAGTTGGTTATCAACCGACACTTGCTACAGAGATGGGGGTGATGCAGGAAAGAATTACTTCTACAAAACGAGGTTCGATCACTTCTGTACAGGCTGTTTATGTGCCTGCAGATGACTTGACTGACCCGGCTCCTGCTACAACATTCGCTCACCTTGATGCCACAACGGTATTAAGTCGTAAGATCGCAGCTTTGGGTATTTATCCTGCTGTAGATCCACTAGATAGTACTTCACGAATTCTTGACCCGCTCATCATTGGTGAGGATCACTACAATACAGCTATGAATGTGAAAGGAATTCTACAGCGTTATACAGAGCTTCAGGACATCATTGCAATCCTCGGTCTTGAGGAACTTTCTGAAGAAGACAGGCAGGTGGTTCACCGTGCACGTCGTATCCAGCGTTTCTTATCGCAACCTTTCCATGTTGCAGAACAGTTTACAGGAAAGCCAGGTGCACTTGTTCCAATTGAGGAAACTATTCGCGGTTTCAAGATGATCCTGAATGGCGAAGTTGATCAATATCCTGAAGCAGCATTCAATCTCAAAGGATCGATCGATGAAGTCATCGAAGAAGGAAAGAAAATGTTGGCTGAAGCCGGTAATTAATTCAAGCTATTCAGATCATGCATCTAGTCGTCCTCACACCCGATAAAGAATTATTCCAGGGCAAAGTTACCTCAGTGAATGTCCCAGCCATCGGCGGTCGTTTCGAAGTGCTGCGTAATCACGCCCCTATCGTAGCCGCACTCGAAAAAGGTGAAGTCCGGTTCAAACTCGCCAAAGGTGAAACAAAATCCATCCAGATCCAGCAAGGCTTCATCGAAGTCCTCCGAAACGAAATCTCCTTACTCGTCACAGGCGTCGCAGAATAGGATTGAGAAGTCTTAATCAGCTAAACAGTTGAGAGGATCAGCAGCAAGTTGCAATTCAGTTAAGTTCCACCTTTAGGGGGAACCGAATTCGCAGAATTCAAGGGGGTCAATTTTTGATTTCTCCACATTTCCCAAAGCTTCACTTCTCTCAACCACACATATTGCGCTTCACTCATCGCTACGATATAGCCGTAATATCCATCAAGAAAACCAAGGCGGAAAAAATAACCATTTACAAATCTGAAAAATGGTTTACACAGTATTCGCAAAAAATCCGTTTTTTTCCCCTGCCGAAATAATGTAGCCGCAGCTCTGGAGCTATACCCCTGCACTTTTTGATATCTTGCTTCAATATTTTCATCTGCATTATGCATCAGGTCGCCATTAAGATGGCCCACCTTACATGATGCAGAAGGAGTAAGTGCTTCATGAACATCCATCCCCGTCACAGAAACTTTTCTCCTGTCAAACAGCCGGATCTTCCTGTCAGGATACCATGTGCCATGATCCATCCATGTATTTCCAATTTTACTTTTTCGGTTGGAAGTAAATGCATCTTCGGAATTATTTTGTAAAGCAGATTGCACACTGGATTTTAATGCTTCACTCAGATATTCATCTGCATCCAATGTCAGAATAAAATCATTTTTTGCAAAAGTGATCAACCTTCGTCGTTGATCTGCATAAGTATCGAATGGATACTGTTCAACTCTCGCCCCAAGATTTCGGGCCAGCTCAACAGTTCTGTCAGTAGAATTGCTATCGAGTACAAGTATCTCATTTCCAAGACCCTGGACAGATGTAATGCACTGTTCAATATTGGATTCCTCATTGTAGGTCATGATGACCACAGACAATGGACGCAAGGAATCTTTGGTCATCCTTATCTTTTATTGGGCCTTGATGTCCGGAATGTTCAGCTTAAATCCTACGCTATGTACATTCTCAATTGAGATGCCCGGATCATCACTTAAATATTTGCGAAGACGGCTTATAAAAACGTCGAGACTCCTGCCATAGAAATAATCATCCTTTCCCCAGATGTCTTCAAGAATGTCCGATCTTCTGATGACCTGATTTGGCCTCGAGGCGAGATAATAAAGTATATCCGCTTCACGCTGTGTAAGACCGCGTGTCTGACCATTCATTGCCAGGTCGAGATTAGGATAGTCAAATAAATATTTTCCAACCGTCATCGCTTCCTTGGGAGCAGCTTCAATTACTTTGCGACGGCGCAGAAATACGTTGATCCTGAATTTTAATTCTTCGAAGCTGTATGGTTTCGTGACATAATCATCCCCACCGAGAAGAAAACCCTCCATCTTATCTTCCTGCATTGATTTCGCGGTAAGGAAGATGATCGGGATGTGCTTACTTACACTCCTGATCTTTCGTGCGAGTTCAAACCCATCCAATTGCGGCAGCATCACATCCAACAGACAAATATCAAATTCCGACTTCCTGAAAATAGACCAGCCCTCTTTTCCATTGATTGCATGGGTCACATCGTAACCCTCCATTTCAAGTTGATCTTTTGTGATAAAGCTTAAAGATTCATCATCTTCTACATAGAGTATTCTTTCCTTCATCAGGCCTTGATTGGTAAATTAAATGAAAAACGGCTTCCCTTTCCAAGTGTACTTTCCACATTAATGCTTCCCTTGTGCAATTGGAGGATCTTTTTTACATAATGCAAACCTAATCCGAATCCTTTAATATCGTGCACATTCCCTGAAGGTACACGATAGAATTTATCAAACAAATGTTTCTGATGTGCAGGAGCAATCCCAATACCCCGGTCGACTATTGAAACTGACAGTTGGTGATCCACATCCTCAGTAATGATATCGATGGGAGTATCCGCTGATGAATACTTAACGGCATTGTCAATAAGGTTATTGATCACGTTTCCCAAGTGTGTGCGATCTCCTTCGATTTCTGTATGTTTTGCGAGATATATCCTGTTGAATACCCTTCCTTCTATTCCTGCTTCAGCACCTTTGCCATCCAGAACCTCATCGATGAGCAGTTGCATGTCAAGGACCTCTGGCTTTAGCTTAAATTCATTTGACTCAAGTCTTGCGATGTTGAGTAGTTTTTCTACCTGTGTATTCAGACGCTGATATTGCGTCCGGATCAACTCAGTATACCTCCTCAATCGATCGTCATCCTGGATAACATGTTGCTTTGAAAGATAATCACTTGACAATTGAATCGAGGTCAATGGTGTCTTAAACTCATGCGTCATGTTGTTGATAAAATCGCGCTGCATTTCTGAATAGCGGCGTTGATTCAAAATTACCCAGATAGCATATGCAAAGAAGCCAACCGTGAGTGAAGCTATTAATGCAAGTGTCCATGTCAAACTTGAACTTGCTGTTAAACTCTCAGAGATAGAAGGAAATTTAACTCCAAAATAAGTAGAGCCAAAGGATTTGTACTCTTCATATTTGAGAAGCTTTGCATTTGTTGAAAAAGGTTTATTTGAATCGATGAGATTACAATGATTACCATAAACTATCTCATCATTCGCGCAATCATATATACCGTATTCAAATTCAGAATAGGAGGCAAGAGAGCTGAATTCCTGAAGTAAAAATTGTTCAAGGGCTATGGCATCTATACGATCGTTGAAATTGACGATATAATAATTTGGGGTCAATCTTTTTATAAACTCACCCTGGGGTAAAGTGGAGCCGTTGAAATCAGCTAGCTTTTGGGCGACGTTACGCAAAGCGATCATTGTGGTCTGATGAAATGACCTCGATTCATGACTTTGCTTCTGGATAAGCCAATAACTCTGCATGGCAATAATGCTCAAAATAGCAATGGCACCTAATACAATAACTACCCGAATATTTGAATTACGCATAAGAGTCCAAAGTTAGCTGTGTTTGCAGGGAGTTCGGAGATAATTCCATTTAACAATATCCTAATGCGCAACCATGACAGGATCAAAAACCAAGTTCCATTTCCTCAAACGTGATTTTGTAAAGTTTAGTTTTCATCTATCAGGAATGTCCTTTCATCTAATATCAGGAATGCTCTGCTTTACAGATCGTTAGATTTAATAAACCGCCATTCTATTAGGTTGAACCATTATTCATTATTAAAATTCAATTCATATGAGAAAGCAATTACTCGCAGCTCTTATCACACTTCTGACACTTGGTTCGATCATCGGCCAGGAGATAAGTATTCCGCCAAGCGGGGACAATCAAAAGTGTTCCGTCACCCAACATATCGGTCTTGTAACTGTGACCGTTGACTACAGCAGTCCAAACGTAACCGGTCCAACCGGAACAGACAGAAATGGCAAAATTTGGGGACAGCTTGTTCCTTATGGCCTAACAGACCTGGGTTTTGGCCTTAGAAATCCTTCTCCCTGGAGGGCCGGCGCAAATGAAAATACCACGATCGCATTTTCACACGATGTCATGATCGAAGGCAAACCTCTCAAAGCTGGCAAGTATGGGCTCTTTCTGATCGTTCAGGAAGACGGTCCTTGGACATGGATTTTCTCCAACAACAGCACCGCCTGGGGAAGTTTCTTCTATAAAGAAAAAGATGATGCCCTCAGAGTTGATGTACAACCTATGGAGCATGCCCACA
>JBDUDG010000103.1:0-9379 GCA_040003045.1 Saprospiraceae bacterium
GCGACTATTAACTCAGGGCCAGCAAGTTTTTGTTATTATACAGACCGGATTTTTCAACCCGTAGCAGCACAAATTCCAGGTGCAACTTATTCATGGAACTTCGGTTCTGGGGCTGTCCCTGCGACAGCGACTGGTTATGGGCCTCATACAGTTTATTATACAACAGTTGAGGCTAGCAAAACAGTAAAGCTTGTCGTTCATCCTAATCAGCCTGGAGCACAATGTCCGGACAGTGCTACAACCTCATTTGCAATTACAAACTGTCCTGCAAATATTACCGGTTCAGTAAAATCTTCCACAGACCAAAGCGGTATTGGATCAGTTAATATCAAGCTTTATAAGGATTTTAATCTCGATGGATTTGCTGACGACACAGTTTGGGTACAGTCAAAAAATACGGTTAGTGGTACAGGTAATTATTCCATGACATCTATTGTTCCCGGATCCTATGTTCTCATAGAAACACAACCAAGCGGCTGGGTTTCTTTCAACGACAGGGACTTTACACCTGATGGTGATCTTGTTCCCAATATTGATTCACTTGACAATCTTATTCCGGTAACGCTGCGTGCTACTCAACCTTCAACTACTGATGGAGGAAATTTCTTTTTTGAGAGTCCTGGTCCGGGTGATATTTCCGGGTATGTATTTTATGATGCAGATGGAGATGAGCTTCCTGGAGTTGGTGAGGGTCTAAATAATGTAGTGGTGAAAGTTTTTCCGGATACAAACGGTGATGGCCACGCAGATAATGGAACAGCCATCTTCACCCAGACGACATCATCTTCGGGTTTCTTCAGTTTTCCTGTGGTTCCACTGGGACATTATGTGATCACTCAGGAAATTCCTCAGGGATATATACTTGTGAAAGATTATGATGCAACAAATGATCTTGATGTACCGGACAATTTTAACCTGCATGATGATACTATCCAGGTCACTATATTGCAAGGCGAGCATGATGCACAGAATTATTTTGTAGACGGTGTGCCCTGCAATTTAGTAGTGACAAATACACTCGATTCCGGCACCGGATCTTTGAGGGATATAATCGCTTGTGCGGCACCCGGAAGTACCATCACATTTGCTGCTTCCCTTTCGGGCATGACGATCAACATTACCTCAGGTCGAATAGAAATCAATAAAGAGCTCACGATCTCTTCGACGCTTGTCCCACGGGTTACTATCAAATCGCAAACAGCTGGTCTCTTCAAAATATTAAGCAACAACATTGTTCAGTTCAGGCAGCTTGATATCATCAGCGGTGTTTCGATCACAGGTAATTTGGGGGCTACTTTTGAAAATCAAGGCGATTTGAGACTGCAGGATATTCATGTGCTCCGCAACCCTGATTTACCTCCCGGACAGTATTTGATACGAAATGTTCCAGGCAGTGGTCTTATGCTCAGCGGAAGTTGTCTTATTCAAATGAATTAAGCTTAGTTTTTACTTCGGCCACTTGTTGTTTAGAAAAACCTGGCTATTTCAAAACAAATTCTATTTTCGATCAAGGGCATTGATTAGGACTTTTCAAAGTAATTAATTTAATAAAAAAACGGGACTTTCCAGATATGGAAGCATCCATATGTATGAGTAAAACATTAATAAATAAAATTTTTATATAAAGTTTTCCCTTCTACGGAATAAGTTCAAGTAAAAGTAAATCAAACTTTTACGTAGTGAACATATTGATAATATATTATTTTATAGGAATTAAAACTTCAATGTAAATCGACAAGTTCAAATCCTTTTGAATCAGGAATTGTTTGAATACGACATTGACCTAACAAAATGATGTTCTTCCGATAGAAAATATCTCTCAGATGAATTATCTTAGTCCGGCTTTTTACCCACCCCTGGTGTAATGAACCAAAAAAGCTCAAGGTTTAAAGGAGTTGACACACACCCAAAGTTGCGCTAATAACTCTTTAATCTGAAACATTACTTTAATATGGCATCGTTATTGAGTCTTAGAAGAAATATGATTTCTATCAGGCACCAGGTACTATCCTTTCACACCAATTTTAATCTCTTAAGATTCATCAGGTTGGCGGTTTGTTTATGTGCTTTTCTGGTATTCATCAGTGATTCGCATGCAACATGCAAATTGGTTAAAACATTTTCAGACACTGAAAAGGAATCCTGCATGAGTCAATCATCATCCAGCATGGCTTTGACTGATACGATGATTACAATGCGATTTGGCAATCCACGCTATGATTGCGATTCTTCTCAATTTCTTGTAGATGTTGAGTTTCAGTCAAACGTGAACAACCAGCGGATTTTTGGTATCAATATGCGCTTCTGGTATAATGATGCTGATCTTGAGTACATACGATTCAAAATGATCTATCCTTTGCAGTATTCTGCATTCACACCAAACCCGGCTGAGAAGTACATTCTGCCCCCCTATGGTCCGCTATGGTTTGGATTCCAGGGTGCCGCTGTCTGGATAAATGGAGCTGTTCAACTTACTAACGTTAATCAGCCACCTGTTTATATTACTACTTCAACTTGGACAAAAGTATTTAGCATTGCATTTCATATTGATACTCCAAATCCAAACCCTGAAGCTTACTATGCATCTGTAATTGGAGATCTCGAGGCAGATCCTGCTCAGGGTGGTTTTCTTCCACAAACTGAAGGAATAGTCATAACAGTAATCAACATTCATGGAGCATCATCTTCAGTGAAAGAAGGTTCGGTTCCCTTCAATTGGAACTATTCCGGGAACGGATCCGCTCCCTATGGAGCACCGGCAAATATTAATCCGGCAACCCTCCAATGTGCACCAATCATTAATTGTCCTGGAAACATAACCATAGCATGCGGTGATTCTTCACTTCCGGCTAACACCGGAACAGCAACCGCTACGGACTTTTGTGCCAATGGCGGTGCTGTAGTTACGTTTAATGATAGTCAAACCGGTGGTACATGTCCGCAATCAAATTTAATAACGAGAATATGGAAAGCAACGGATAACTGTGGATTTACAACTTATTGCCCACAGTATATAACTGTTGGGACAGGTACTTTCTGCAACTTATTAGTCAGCAATACCGGTGACTCAGGCATTGGATCATTGAGAGATGCCATTAGTTGCGCATCACCAGGAGACACGATCATATTTCATCCGTCGTTGGCGGGAACAACTATTTTGGTGAATACCTCGAAGCTGATATTGAATAAAAATCTTTTCATTAGGTCCAGTATTACACCGAGGGTAAAAATAAAATCCACTATTGCGGGTCTCTTTGATATTACCGCAGGAAATACCATTGAAGTTAAAGACCTCGATATTACCAGTGGAATTGCGACTACTCCTGCGAATAGCAACGGCGGAGCAGCTTTCAACAATTTGGGTGTGCTTAAATTGATTGGCGTCAAAGTGTACCGGAATCCAAGTCTTGCTTCAGGGCAATACCTGATCAGGAATAAACCAAGCAGCCAGTTTACTTTGAGTGGCAGTTGCTTTATCCAATACAACTAAAAAATAGTTACAAAATTTAATTGGGGTTAATTGCTCAGCGTTTTGATTTGCTGAGGTTGCATTATTTGTTCTGAAATCTTTGCAAGATTTAAGCTTACCTGGGTTTCTGATTTCATCAGATCCTGCAGGCTGATCTGATCCAGTAGTTTATCCATGCTGATCTGAAGAATAGTCCACAAGGACCGCAATGAGCAATCAACTGAATTAGTACAGAGTGAAAGATTTCCTGAATGCTGGCCGCAGAATTTTTCATCATAGATCGCACCACCCAAAGATTTTAAAACCTGGTTGATCCGAATATCTGCCGGAGATTTAGAAAGGATGTAGCCTCCTTTATGTCCACGAATACTTTTAATAAAGCCTGCTATGCGAAGAGAGCGAGTGATTTTTGCAGCATAAGCCTGGGATATGTTTTCTAATTCGCCAAGTTGAGAAAGATTGAGACCTTCCTCTGCGTGTGCACGAGCTATCTGAAGTAGTATCCTCAGGCCGTATTCGTCCGTTGCTGAAATTTTCATAGGTACATCATTTTATTAAAACATATCAAGCGCCATTTTGGCTTCATCGCTCATCTTAGCTTTATTCCATGCGGGCTCCCAAACCAATTTGAGCTCAACATCTTTTACGAAATCAAGTGATAGTAATTTTTCCTGAACTTCCAGCGGCAAACTACCTGCTACAGGACAAGCAGGCGAGGTCAGCGTCATCACAACATCTGCTTTTCCTTCCTGATCTATCTCCAACGAGTATATTAGTCCTAATTCCCAGATATCAACAGGAATCTCAGGATCGAAAACCAATTTAACCTGCGTGATCATCCTGTCCATTTGTTCTTCCTTACTTATTTTTTCAACAGGAACCTCTACCTGCGAAGGTATATGACGAGCATAAGATTTGATATGCTGTATCATACTTTTTAATCCATTGGATCGGGTAGGTGACAAATGGGATTGTAAGCCTATCGCATCAATGAAATACAAATCTGCATTTGCAATTTCCTCTAACTTATGACCTGAAAGAACTCTGATCAGTAATGCTATAATTCCTTTTGTAATGAAGGCATCACTATCCGCGGCTAAAAAAAGTTTATCATCTTTTACATCGGCATGTAGCCATACTTTTGACTGGCAGCCTTTGATAGCAAAAGCATCAGTTTTGAATTTCTGATCAAAAGGAGGCAATGCTTTGCCAAGATCTATCAGGTATTCATATTTTTCTGTCCAGTCATTGAATTGTGCGAATTCTTCAATGACCTGATCCTGCTCTTTTGATATGGTGGATACATGTGTTTGCATCATGACAGGATCTTGATGGCTTTACGGGTTGCTTCTACAAGTCTATCTATTTCTTCAACAGTATTGTAAAGCGCAAATGATGCGCGAACAGTACCCGGAATACCAAACCTGTCCATCAGTGGTTGTGTGCAATGATGACCGGTTCTCACTGCAATGCCTTGTTGATCAAGAATAGTCCCGACATCATAAGGATGAAGTCCTTCTATGTTGAATGAATAAACAGAAACTTTGTCACTGGCCTGACCGACCGGAATCATACCTGGCAATTCAGCCATTGCATTGGTGCAGGTCTGTAGCAGGTTGTGTTCATGCTGGGTCATTGCATTGCGATCGAACGAAGAAATATAATCGCAGGCGGCAGCAAGACCAATGGCTCCCGCAATATCCGGTGTGCCGGCTTCAAATTTAAATGGTAATTTATTATAAGTCGTGCCGGACCATTTTACCTCTTCTATCATTTCTCCACCGCCTTGCCATGGAGGAAGTGCATTTAACCAACTTTCCTTTCCATACAAGATGCCTATACCTGTAGGTCCATACATTTTATGACTTGAGAATGCATAAAAGTCTACATCTAATTCGGCAACATTAATAGGTAAATGAGCGATTGCCTGAGCACCATCCAGAAGTACAGGAACACCGTGGGCATGTGCGATCTCTATTATCTCTTTGACAGGATTTATTGTGCCTAAAGAATTGCTGGCATGTGCAACGGCTACTAATTTAGTTTTTGAAGTAATTGATTTGGATAACCAATCGAGATCAATTGTTCCATCTGCAAAAACAGGAATGATTTTCAGATGAGCACCTTTTAATCCACATATCAATTGCCAGGGCACAATATTGGAGTGATGTTCAAGCTCTGAGACAATGATCTCATCACCTTCTTTCAACTGAGATAAGCCAAAGGTATAGGCGACCAGGTTGATTGATTCTGTGGTGCCTCTTGTGAATATCACTTCTGCATCAGAGGGAGCACCGATGAAATTTGCAATTGTGCGTCTTGATTTTTCAAATGCTTCTGTGGCTTCCTGGCTTAGCTGGTGTACACCCCGGTGCACATTAGCATGAATGTTGCGGTAATAATGATCCATCCTTTCAAGAACGTAATCAGGTTTTTGACTTGAGGCTGCATTATCGAGATATACTAATGGATGCCCATTGACTTCGCGTGACAGAATAGGAAAGTCCTTCCTGATTTCTTTTACATCAAAAGGTTTGATGCTCGTACCCGATAATGTAATACTCATTCTTCGATACCCATTCGTGAGCTGATAAAATTTCGCATGCTTTCATCAGGTAATTTATCCAGGACTTCTGCGATAAAAGCTTTCTTCAGCATATGTTTAGCTGTCTCTGCAGGCAAGCCCCTTGATTTGAGATAGAACAAGGCCTTTTCGTCTAATTGTCCTATAGTGGCCCCATGACTGCATTTAACATCATCAGCAAATATCTCCAGTTGAGGTTTGCTGTTCATGAGTGCATAATTCGATAACACCAGTGTATCATTTTGCTGGAATGCATTTGTTTTTTGAGCGTCTTTGTGAACAAAGACCTTACCATTGAAGGCAGCGGAGGCCTGATCGTCTATGATGCCTTTGTAATGTTCGTGGCTTTCACAATTGGGAAATTTGTGATTGATTCTGGTTTGATGATCCATCGACTGTTTTCCGGAAGCAAGAAAGCCTGCCTGAAGTGAAGTGTATGTGTTCTGATCATTCAGTTCTATTTCAACATTGTTTCTGGTGAGTTGTCCGCCATGATCGAACGCGAAAGTTTCAAAACGGCTGTCTCTTTGTTGGGTGACGAATAATTTATATACGAGGTTTTGATGTGCACCTAATTCCTGCCATTTGATGTGTCTCACAGTTGAATTTTTCTCCAGATGCAGGTAGCACAATGAATTGATCAGTGCATCAGTGGCAACGTATTTGGTTGCATTGTTGAATTCAAATCTTTCAATCAACTGAACCTGGCTTCCTGTACCACTATGGATAAAATAAAGCGGATGTGAAAATGAAATATCCGGGTCATCATGGATGATCCTGATTTCTACAGGTTTGTCAATAATAGCATTTTTTGGAATGGATAAGAAAAAGCCATTGGAATGAAATGTAAAATTGAGCAATTCAAAAGCCCGGTTAGAGGAAGGTTGGGATGTTGTGATATGATCGCCGAATGTTTTTTTCCATTCATCATTTTCGAAAGCTTCTTTGAGAGGAATGAGCGATGCTCCTGTTTTTGCAAGTCCAGGATCAGTGCCTGTCGACATCATTTTTCCATTGAGAATCGTGATCACATAAGAGCTTAATCCCGGAACATCTGCTACTATTATTGAAGGTTGATGAGATGGTAAAGTATAAGGTGGGGTGATGAGCTTTTGGACGGAAGTATATCTCCAGTCCTCGTGTTTTTTATCCGGAAATTTTACACTTTTTAATGCAGCAAAAGATTTCCGTTTGAATTGATGAATAGAACTACCTGACATGCCATTCAGACCGGATTCCATAGTCTGAAAAACATCATCGAGGTGGTCCAGTATTTTTTCCTGTTCTGCCATTCTTCAGTTTATTTAAGCCGGTATGGCAGGGGATTCTTTGATCCAGTCGTATCCTTCTTCTTCCAGTTTCAATGCAAGTGATTTGTCACCTGTTGCTACTATTTTTCCATTCGCGAGCACATGTACGAAATCAGGGATGATGTGAGCCAAAAGACGTTGGTAGTGTGTGACAACAATAAATGATCTTTGTTCAGCTCTTAAGAGATTCACTCCGTCAGCTACAATTCGCAATGCATCAATATCGAGACCTGAATCGGTTTCATCCAGAATAGCCAGTGTGGGTTCAATCAGGAGCATCTGAAGAATCTCATTTCTTTTCTTTTCGCCCCCGCTGAATCCATCATTGAGTGAGCGCTTCAATAAATCTGCGTCCATCTCTAAAGACGTCAATTTGGATTTAATATACTTCAGCATCTCAAGCGCATTCAATTCAGGCAAGCCTGCATGAACCCGATGAACATTGATCGTACTTTTCAAAAAATTAGAATTGCTGACACCGGGGATTTCCACAGGATATTGAAATGCAAGAAAAATGCCTTCTAAGGAGCGTTCGTCCACCTCCATGGTGAAAAGATCTTTTCCTTTATAAAGTATGGAGCCAGATTCGATATTATATTCTTCACGACCCGCTATCACATTTGCCAATGTACTCTTGCCTGATCCGTTGGGGCCCATGATTGCATGAACTTCTCCCGGGAATACAGTAAGATTTAGGCCATTCAAAATTGAATTGCCGGCTATGGAAACATGCAAGTCTGAAATTTGCAATAATGGTTTCATCACTTCTATCTTAATTTTTCTGTTTTTTTAACCTACGCTTCCTTCAAGGCTTATAGCGAGCAATTTTTGAGCTTCCACTGCAAATTCCATCGGCAGTTCATTAAAAACTTCCTTGCAATAGCCATTGACGATCATATTGATAGCGTCTTCTTCACTTAATCCTCTTTGTTTGCAATAGAAGAGTTGATCTTCTCCGATTTTTGAAGTCGTGGCTTCATGTTCTACGCGCGCATTGGGATTATCTACTTCGAGGTATGGAAAAGTATGTGCTCCGCATTTATCACCCATGAGCAATGAATCACACTGAGAGAAATTCTGTGCACCATCAGCGCGCTTTCCTATTTTGACAAGACCCCGATATGAATTATTACTGTAGCCCGCGGAGATCCCTTTTGAAATAATGGTACTCTTTGTGTTTTTGCCTATATGCAACATCTTCGTTCCGGTATCTGCCTGTTGTCTGTTATTGGTCACTGCGACAGAATAAAATTCACCGACGGATTCATCGCCTTTTAGTATGACACTTGGATATTTCCAGGTAATCGCGGAACCGGTCTCCACCTGTGTCCAGGTGATCTTGGATTTGAATCCGGAGCAGATGCCTCGCTTGGTGACGAAATTGTAAATGCCCCCTTTGCCTTCTTTGTCACCCGGGTACCAATTCTGCACAGTGGAATATTTGACGTAGGCGTGATCAAGTGCTACAATCTCTACAACGGCGGCATGAAGCTGATTTTCATCACGCATTGGTGCGGTGCAACCTTCCAGGTAACTCACATAGCTGCCTTTTTCGGCTATGATCAGCGTTCTTTCAAACTGGCCGGTATTTGCTGCATTAATTCTGAAATACGTAGATAATTCCATCGGACACCGTACGCCTTCCGGTATAAAACAAAATGATCCATCACTGAAGACCGCAGAGTTGAGCGTGGCGAAAAAATTATCTGAATAAGGGACCACGCTGCCGAGATACTTTTTCACGAGATCAGGATGATCTTTTACGGCTTCGCTGAAGGAACAAAAGATAATACCGAGTTCATAGAGTTCTTTCCTGAAAGTGGTTGCGACTGAAACACTATCTACGACTGCATCGACTGCTACCCCGGCAAGGATCTTTCTTTCCTCAAGGGGTACGCCAAGCTTGTCGAACATCCGGATGAGTTCAGGGTCTGCCTCATCAATTGAATTCAGTTTTTTCTTTGGAGCAGCGAAGTAAATGGCGTCCTGGTAATCGATGGGTGGATAATGAACGTT
>JBDUDG010000435.1:0-2796 GCA_040003045.1 Saprospiraceae bacterium
CGCGGATGAAAATCGTGGGTTATTCCCAATGCATCATGAATGACCAATACCTGTCCGTCTGTCCCGTGTCCGGCGCCAATCCCAATGGTAGGAATTTTAATTGATTGACTTACCTCCATCGCAAGCATGGCGGGGATCTTCTCAAGTACTATTGCAAAGCATCCAAGCTCCTGGAGGAGAAGTGCATCTGATTTCAATTTTAATGCCTCCTCAACTTCTTTTGCCCGCACTACATAAGTGCCAAATTTATAGATTGATTGCGGCGTCAGACCCAGATGCCCCATCACAGGCACACCCGCAGAAAGTATCCTGCTGATCGAATCCCCTATTTCTTCTCCACCTTCCATTTTGACGGCATGGGCGCCGGATTCCTTCATAATCCTCACAGCAGATTCAAGAGCCAGTTTACTATTTCCCTGGTATGATCCAAATGGAAGGTCCACTACAACAAGTGCTTTGGATACAGCCCTAACTACGGATGAAGCGTGGTAGATCATCTGATCAAGGGTGATCGGCAATGTAGTCTCATGTCCTGCCATAACATTAGAAGCACTATCCCCCACAAGGATGATATCGATACCCGCATCGTCCAGGATTCGCGCTATGGAAAAATCGTATCCCGTGAGCATGGCGATCTTTTCACCGGCTTCCTTCATCTCCTGAAGCGTGTGGGTAGTGATTCTCTTGGCTTTACTGTGAATAGACATAGGCTAATACTGAAATTCAGACAGGTAGTTCGTTACAACCACCAAAGATAAAAGCCTTGTCTTACACTTCACTTTTATTAATCAATGAATTCATCGCCTCACGGACTCTCTATTTCAAGGTTAAAAGCCAGCTACACGACCAAATTGGCATTGAATTCTCTTCGATTTTGCCTTAGTCTTAGCCTTCACCTTAGCCTTTTATTTATCTTCGCCACATGAAATGGATTCCCGGGCTCCTGATTGTGATTTCTTTTTTATCGGCCTGTTCTAATGAACTGGTGGTTGTAGACAAGTGGAAAGATATCCCTGTTGTTTGGGGCCTTCTAAATAAAAGTGATACAGCACATTATATCCGTGTTGAAAAAGCGTTTCTTGATCCGACTACATCTGCTTATGATATTGCTCTGATTCCTGATTCGCTTTATTACCCTCATGCCATAGTTACCTTAAAAAGGATCAATAGTGGCCAGGTTTTCACGCTGGAGCGGGTAGATGGCGATCTGGAAGGCTATCCCAGAGATTCAGGTGTGTTCGCACAATCTCCCAATTTTCTCTTTAAAATTAAAGCGAATGTCATTAATCTGGTGGTCAATGAAAAATATGAATTCTCCCTGGATAAAGGCGACGGAACTGTACCTGTGACTGGCAATACGATCATTCTTCCCAAACCGGTTTTAAGAAATCCTGCGGTTGGAAATCTGCTGGGGTTCAGACCCAAATCACAATTCACCTTCATGTGGAACCAGATTGACAATGCCGGGATATACGACCTGAAACTCAGATTTCATTACCTCGAAAAATCTCCGTCCACAGGGAATGTTTACCTTCCAAAATCAGTCGAATGGACGGTTGAAAACAGCATCATAGAAAATGAATTCAAGATCGATGGTGGTGATTTTTACAGTGCATTGAAATCTAATATCAAAGAAGATTTTGAAGCTACAAGGAGATTCGATAGTGTTGATATCATTGTTTGGTGCGGAGGAAAAGAACTAGAGGAATTCGTAAAGATCACTCACGCAAACACAGGCTTCACCAGCACCCAGGATATTCCAACCTATACAAATCTCACCGAAGGCCTCGGCATATTTTCATCAAGAAATGTATCATACAACACCGGCTTTCAGCTAACTCCCCAAGCGCTGGATACGCTTAGAAAAGGCATCCAGACAAAACCGCTGAGATTCCAGTAATTTCTTCTTTCTGACGATTTGGCAGTCTCCTGAACAACCTTCTGACAACTCCTCCTGTTTTGTCATAAATACTTATCATTTAGGCTAATGGCATAAGCCTTGATCAGTTGTATTTGATATTGAAAAACTGCATTCAGACAAAAAAATAAAACTAAAACGTATGGGTAAAATAATAGGAATCGACTTGGGAACCACCAATTCCTGTGTTGCTGTAATTGAAGGAAGTGAACCTACAGTTATTGCAAATGATGAAGGCAGAAGGACTACTCCTTCAGTGGTGGCTTTTTTGGACAACGGTGAACGGAAAGTAGGGGATCCTGCAAAACGTCAGGCTATTACAAACGCCAAAAGAACAGTTTCTTCCATCAAGCGATTTATGGGAGCCAGATTTAGTGAGATTTCCAGGGAAATACCAAGGATGCCTTATACTGTCAAAGCTGGTCCAAACGAATCCGTCAGAATTGAAATTGATGGACGTCCTTATACCCCGCAAGAGATTTCAGCCATCGTACTTCAGAAAATGAAAAAAATAGCTGAGGACTACCTTGGACAAGGTATTACAGAAGCTGTCATCACTGTGCCTGCGTATTTTAATGATTCGCAAAGACAAGCTACCAAAGAAGCTGGTGAAATCGCGGGCCTCAGTGTAAAGAGAATCATCAATGAGCCTACAGCAGCAGCTCTAGCTTACGGTCTTGACAAAAAACATAAAGACATGACCATCGCAGTATATGACCTGGGTGGTGGTACGTTCGATATTTCAATTCTTGAATTGGGTGATGGTGTATTTGAAGTGAAATCAACCAACGGAGATACACATTTAGGAGGCGATGACTTTGATCAGGTGATCATAGATTGGCTTGCAGATGATTTCAAAACAAATCAGGCTATTGATC
>JBDUDG010000104.1:0-9341 GCA_040003045.1 Saprospiraceae bacterium
GTTTTATGCTCAACTGCAAGTCTGCGCATAAGTTGAAGAATGGTATCTGCAGTTTCAGGATCAAGATGGCCCGTAGGCTCATCAGCAAGGAGGATCTGAGGTTTATTAAGGATCGCACGTGCAATAACCGCACGCTGCTGCTCACCACCAGAAAGCTGATGAACCGGTTTGTTTATATTGTCTGAAAGATGTACATCTGAACAAACTTCCGAAATAATCTTGTTTTGCGCAACTTCATCATTAGTGCCCGTTGCATCAAGTACAAAGCGCAGATTTTCAGCCACAGACCATTGCGGAAAGAGATGAAAGTCCTGGAAAACCATCCCTACCCTTCTGCGCAAAGTAGGCACCGTAGCAGCCTCTAATTTTGACAATGAAATATCCGCCACCTGCCCATCCCCTTCCTTTAGCGGTAAATCACCCCAAAGTGTCCTCATCAGAGAGCTTTTCCCACTACCCGTCTTTCCGATCAGGTAGACAAATTCAGTCTGACTGACCGAAAGATTGACATTACTGAGGACTTTGACTCCTTCCTGGTAAATTCCTGCATTTTTAAGGCTTACAACTTCTTTCATAGAGTTATCAACGCACTTTCCAGGGGTACATTTCGTTTGGCTTAATGTATCTGATTGTGCCGATTTTGCTGTAAATTTGCACAAAGATTCATTACCATAGGGATTGTACCCCAAAACCTGGATGTTGAGATGAAACTAATGCCCATTTTAATCATAGCCCTGATGGCCGGAGGTGTGGTCATGCTGATATCAGCTTCAAAAGATATGAGCACCTACAGCACATTTGGCAAAGTCAGGGACTCGGGCGAATCTGCCAAAGTCGTCGGTCTGCTCTCCAAAGACAAACCCATGTATTACAATGCTGAAGAAGATCCAAATCTTTTCACCTTTTATATGAAAGATCAAAATGGTGAAGAACGTAAGGTGACTCTCCATGCAGCGAAACCACAGGACTTTGAACTCAGCGAACAGATAGTGGCGACAGGGTCTTTCCAGGGCGACGATTTTGTTGCCGCAAGCATCCTGATGAAGTGCCCTTCGAAATACAAAAATGAAGAGGTGCTCGTCAGCCGCAATTTGTAAAATTCCATGCAGGACATACAGTATATAGGAGAGCACCTCCTTCCGGGCCGGATCGGTCATTTCTTTGTCATTACCGCTTTTGTTTCCGCCCTTCTCACGCTCCTTGCTTATCGCAAAACAACACTAACCCAACAGGATTCCTCGTGGCTGAAATTCAGTCGCATAGCCTGGGGCATTCACGCCATTTCAATTCTCTCTGTAGTTGGTCTCATCTTTTTTATGATGATCAAACAATACTATGAGTATCACTATGTATGGGATCATGTTTCGAATGAACTTCCGATGAAATTTATTTTTTCAGCATTCTGGGAAGGACAGGAAGGAAGTTTTCTTTTGTGGATGTTCTGGCATGTGGTCCTGGGAACCATAGTCGTATTCACTGCCAAAAAATGGGAATCTGGTGTTATGACTTGGCTCGCTGCTATCCAGTTCATTCTGGTGTCCATGATCGCTGGAGTTTATTTCGCAGATTCATTCCGAATGGGCAGTAGTCCTTTTATGCTGATGCGAAACAGTATGGATGCACCGATTTTTATGAACCCGAATTACCTGTCAATGATCACAGGAAATGGTCTAAATCCTTTACTGCAGAATTATTGGATGACTATACATCCGCCCACATTGTTTTTAGGTTTTGCTTCAGTGTCGATTCCGTTTTGTTTTGCAATGGCGGGTTTGTGGAAGAAAGATCATACTGGTTGGCTGAAACCTGTGATGCCGTGGACTTTATTTTCATGCGGGATACTAGGTACAGGCATTTTGATGGGAGGAGCATGGGCTTACGAATCTCTGACTTTTGCAGGATATTGGGCATGGGATCCGGTGGAAAATATGTCACTGGTTCCATGGCTTGTCATGCTCGCAGCATTGCATGGTAATTTCATTTCAAGACATACCGGACATTCGTTACGAACAACATATTTGTTTTATATCATCAGCTTTCTGCTTGCTGTATATTCAACTTTTCTCACCAGATCTGGCATACTTGGAAAAGAAAGTGTGCATGCCTTTACGGAGATGGGACTTGAGTGGCAGCTGGTAGGTTATCTGGCTATATTTATTTTGGCGTCAGGATTCTTTTATTTCTCACGATACAAATCTGTTCCTGTCATTAAAAAAGAAGAGAGCATTCAGAGCAGGGAATTCTGGATGTTCGTGGGTTCACTCATTTTAATTTTCTCTTCGATCCTGATCACTTTTACAACAAGTATTCCTGTATGGAACAAACTAATTGATGCCTATGGATCTGTGATGGGTAAGGGTGATATGGCAACTTATCATAGAGCCATGCCGCTTGATCCAATCGCTCACTACAACAGATTCCAACTTTGGATAGGAGTACTAATTACTCTTTTGACGGGCACTACCCTGATGCTTCGTTTTGCAGGCATGGGATGGGATCTGCATAAAAGTAAATTTTTCAAACATATCGGAATTTCAGCAGTGATAGGAATAGCACTTGCATTCCTGCTTTCCAAATGGATCAACATACCCAGCTGGCAATACGCAATTCTTTTAGGCGCTGCAAGTTTTGGAGTTGTAGCCAATGTAGATTACCTCATTAGTTTTGGAAAACGCACACTTGGCAGCATGGCGTCGGGTCTTTCTCATGCAGGATTTGCATTGATGGTGATCGGCATTATGGTCAGTGGGTTGAATAAAAAAATAGTCAGTGGAAATAAATTTGCAGAACAGGATATTGTTGAAGGTATTGATCCAGGCAAAAATTCAATTCTGATCAAGAACCTGCCTATGTTCATGAATGGATATTGGGTGACCTATAAATCTGATACCCTTGAAGGCCTCACTCGACTTTATGAGGTTGAATTCATTAAGCTTTCTGAAAAAGGCGATACAACGGAACATTTTACGACTCATCCCGATGTACTTTATGATCGAAGGTTGACCAAAGTTGCTGCAAATAATCCCGACACAAAAAAGTACATCGATCGGGATATGTTTACTTATGTATCGAGCTTACCACAAGAGCAGCAGGATGCTTCGATTATTCCTAAGCTTGATAGCTCGCTACATTATAACCTTTATTATATCAGCCCCGGCGATTCCATTCATGCAGGAAAGTTTACAGTGAAGCTGGATAGTATTTCACTTGATTCAAAAAATAAAAGTTATGCTCCACAGGAAAATGACCTGGCATTGTCCGGTAATTTTTCTGTTCGTCATAGTGATGATCCGGCTATTAAAAAAGTGTATCCAACGCTGCTGGTACGCAAAGGATTGCTGTATGGCATGAATGATCAGATCAATGACTTTAATCTTCGGCTGCGGTTAAAATCATCCTCCATTGACAGCCTGATTCCTCTCGATGAAAGCCTGACTTATGAATCATTAGTCATCAGGCCGAAAGAAACTAAATCGTGGAAGGACCTGAAGATTACGTTCGAAGGCCTTGATAAAAATATCACTCATCCAAACTATACAGCCGAAGAAGGCGATATCGCTATTCACGGTGTGGTTAAAATTGAAAATGCCAGACACCAGGAATTTATTGCGAGGCCATTGTACTTCATTCGTGGAGGGACCCCGTACAACATGAAATCTTATGTACCGGATCTGGGGCTGCATGTTCGTCTTGAAAAAATAGATCCCCAAAAAGAGGAATTCACTTTACTTCTTTCGCAGCCTTTTGCAAATCCCAAACTTGCTGTTGAAATAGCAGATGATGCTCCACGTAATGATTTTATTGTTCTTGAAGCTGTATTGTTCCCCGGCATTAATTTATTCTGGGGAGGTGCAATCATTATGTTGATGGGTATGTTCATCGGGTTTTATAAAAGGCTTCGCAAAGCGTAGCGCATGAAGATTGTTTGCATCGGAGCCGGTCGATTGGCACATCAGCTTATGCCCGCTCTTCAGGATGCAGGATGCAGGATCATACAGGTATACAATCGCACTCCTGAAACTGCAAAGTCCCTGGCCGAACAGTTTACCTCCTGCTCATTTACCTCAAACATAGAAGAGATTGTCAAAGATGCTGACGCTTATTTCATGACGCTTTCTGATGATGTTATTCATCCTTTTGCAGAAAAACTTGTGGATCAGATTAATTCACAATCCCTCGTCGTGCATTGTTCAGGAAGTCTTGGACTGGAGGTAATCCCTTTTGAAAGGAAAGCCGGATTCTATCCATTGCAGAGTTTTTCGGATCAGCAGGATCTTTCATTCAGATACATTCCGATCATTATCACAGCGCAGGATGATGACATTTGGATCATGCTTGACCAGGTGGCGGGAAGGTTATCTTCAACTGTTTACCGGATGACTGAGCAGCAGAAATCGATTCTGCATGTAGCTGCTGTATTTGCAAATAATTTTTCGAATCACATGCTCACCATGGCAGAGACCATTTGCAATGAGCATCATTTGCCATTTGAAATATTAAAGCCACTTATTCTGGAGACGTTTAGCAAAGCCATATTGTCTGGTCCCAAAGCAAGTCAGACCGGCCCTGCCATACGCGGCGATCAAAAAACTATTGAAAAACATCTTAGGTTGCTGGAGAATAATCCGGAATTGCGGGAGGTGTATGAAGTGGTGACAAAGAGTATAATGTCATTTTGATTTCACTTCAATCACCGCCGACATTACCTCAATGGCCCTGTCATAGTTTTTGTGATTGTTGATCACAAGGTGAGCTTGCTGTTTGAAAGGCTCGATATAGGATTTATAAGAAGGAAGCACGTGGAATTCATATCGGTGCAAAACATCTTCGAGTGGGTAATTGCGCTCCCCCGCATCGCGGATGATTCGGCGCTTTAATTTAATGACATCTTCTGCATCGATAAAAATCTTCAGATCAAGCAATTCTCGTATTGCAGGAAAATAGAATACAAACAACCCTTCAACAATGATGATAGGGGCTGGCTTAAAGACCAGGATCGTAGGCTCTTTATTGGGATTATTGAAAACATACTGTTCTTTGCGAACAGCCTCTCCTCTGATGAGCTGTTGAATATCCTTAGTGAAAGCCTGATCATTAATGGCCTCAGGAAGATCAAAGTTTTGGTAACCCGCATCATCCCACACCTGCCTGTCACGAGGATGATAATATTCATCCTGTGATATGATACAAAGGGTTTCTTCTGAAAACAAATCCCTGAGTTCATTGATAATTCTCGTCTTCCCAGAACCGCTTCCGCCAGTGATGCCTATTAGATATGGTTTGTCAGTCATTACAGTGTGAAAATAGCTATTTTGGCATATGTCCGGAGCGTTTTGCAACCGCCCTAAGTATGCATTCGTGAATCACAAAAAATAAAACAATTCCCCCACCCTGGGGGCTAGGGGGCAAAGTACAATTCCCCCGTCACTTGGGTCAAAGGGCACAACCGAAGTTTACTACTGTTCGCGGTCAGAGACACGAGAACGTCGGTCAGAAGTTTACTACTGTTCGCGGTCAGAGACACGAGAACGTCGGTCAGAAGTTTACTACTGTTCGCGGTCAGAGACACGAGAACGTCAGTACTTTCGTTATTTGTTATTCATGAAAAGAGCGGAATCACGCTGCGCTCGTTATTTGTTATTCGATATTCGCTATTCGTCATCGGGGTCAGAGACACCAGAACGTCAAGTCAATTTTTAAAAAACAATTCCCCTTTCGGAATTCAAGACAATTCGTTATTCGTTATTCGTTATTCGTTATTTTTCACCGGATCATGCTTGTATTTAAATACAAATTGAAAAACAATTCCCAACACCAATGCATAGACAGCAAAAGTAAACCAGATGCTCGGCCAGTCTTTAATGCCATTTGCTGTGAAATGATCTACAACCCAGCCGCTGAGCATGCCACCGAAAAAAGCACCCAGACCATTGGTCATCAACATAAATAATCCTTGTGCGCTTGCCCTGATCTTAATGTCTGCCTCCCTTTCAACAAAAAGCGAACCTGAAATATTGAAAAAATCGAATGCCATTCCATACACGATCATAGAGAGCAGAAGGAATATAAATCCTCCACCAGGATTGCCGATCCCAAATAATCCAAACCGGAACACCCAGGCAAATATGCTCATCAGCATGACTTTCTTTATTCCAAATCGACGCAGGAAAAATGGAATGGTGAGTATAAAAGCAGTTTCAGATATCTGTGAAATGGACAGAAGAACACTAGGATGCTTCACCGCAAAGGAATCCGCATAATCCTTTCCAAAATCAAGTAAAAATGATCCGCCGAATGTATTCGTAATTTGCAAAGCTGCTCCTAAAAACATGGCGAAAAGAAAAAAGATGACCATCTTCCTCTGTTTGAAAAGCACAAACGCATCCAGTCCCAGGGAAGAAGCAAGGCTCTTTTTTTCGGTTGATTTGACAGGAGGACATTTTGTAACTGTAAAAGAATAAATGCCCAAAATGAATGCTGCTGCAGCTGTTACATATAACTGGTGAGGACTTGTCGTAAGACCCAGCAAATCCACCATCCACATAGCGAAAATAAAACCAATCGTTCCCCAGGTCCGAATTGGAGGGAAAGACTTAATAATATCGAATCCATTTTTTTCCAAAGCGATATACGATACTGTATTCGACAATGCGATGGTGGGCATGTAAGTCATGAAGTATAAAAGCATCACGAGGTAAAGAGTTGGAAAATCAGTCAGGGTCGAAACCCATAGCATCAGCCCTGCTCCCACAATGTGACAAATTCCCAGAACCCGCTCCACATTAATCCATTTATCTGCTACAATCCCAAGAAGCGCCGGCATAAAAACTGATGCGATTCCCATAGTAGCATAAATACTTCCTATCTCAATAGGCGAAAAATGAAGGGTATTGCCCAAATATCCGCCAAAGGAGATCAGCCATGATCCAAAAATAAAGAACTCCAGGAAATTCATGATGGTGAGACGAAACTTGATATTCACGAGACAGTGATTTTGGGTGAAAAAGAATCAAAATGATATGGGAAGATAGTCATTTATGAATTTCAATTCTACTCAAATAAATCACAAGTACATTTTTAAATACCATACTTCGAATTGCCAAAGTATAATTTCTAATTGCCCGATAGATTGGCATGGTGCCACAAAGCGAATTAAAATAGATTCAGCTAAAAGGATTTTCTATTTAGGGATGACTCAATGCAATAGTCGCTCCCTGAACAGCGAAGGTTTTCGAAACACCTGCAGTATTAAATAATTCAACATTAATATCCAGTGTCACTTTATAAGTTGGTTGATGCAATGGCGACAATCCAAAATAAGTCACATCTCTGATGAGCACCAAAGGTGTCTGTTGCTGACTTCCAGAGGATGTACTCCACTCCACTCCATTCTCATCCGTATAAATAATTTCAGCCCTGTTGAAAAGTGTGGAAGGATCAGTATTTGGCACAGGTACACTTTGAACTGAAATAGGAAAATAACATTCATCCAGAATAGTATCCTGGAGACGAATACTTTGATTGATCACAGTACTATTGCCGACAGCATCTGTCACAATCACACCGACATAAAATTCTGCATCGGTATCCTGATGATAAAGCAATATACTTTTATCACTAGACTGATCAAACCATTGGATCTGAAATGGAGCATGACCCATTTCAGGCACCACATTAAGACTGACTGTCCTTGAATCTTCATACTTAGCGTGTATTGAAGCAAGACATGGTGTCAGTGTCGCCGGGTTAAAATGAATACACTGACTGTATTGGCAACCGGAATAAGCCAGTGTCTGGAAGCAAACATCCAAATATTGACCAAAGCCAATGACATCCACAAAATCCTCATCAAGAGATATAGCAGAACCATTTTGATTTTCCCAATAACTGTAGCCGCTCATGAAAAGACCTTGCTGCGTATTGACAGATATTTCAAAGCTATCCCTTTCCTGATGAGACATAACAAGATCTTTTGAACCGGTTTTAATGGTTTGCAGAAAATCAGATTCCATATTTCCCGAAGGTGAATTTGCACTATAAAATCTAAACTCAAGCGATGGTTTGCATTGTTCAAGACATGCATCTTTACTAAAGATGGATGAATACATGATTGAAGAATTACCCTCTAAAGTTGTAGGTTGATCGGTCCATTCATTATTACCTGCCTGAATATTGAAAGCCTCAGTACCAAAATTTCCAATGAGACCGAATACCGGATCAGTCGTCAGCCCTGAAGGAATATCCTGCGGATCTTTTACACAACCGAGCCAAACAAAAGTGAGGCAGACTGCGACCATGCCTATTGTTCTAACGCTTCCCATAAAGATGATAGTTTAGATTAATGGATGGAGTGAAAGAGGAATAACGTCCTTTCCAATAATAGCCTTCCTGGCTTAGTGTAACATCTTCCTTGTCGATGGAAGAAAAATAATATTTTATTCCGCCGTTGATACTGATTCGAGGAGTAATGCGATATCCATAAGATACTTCACCATTCCATAGTAAATGTCTCATGCCATTTGTGCTGAGCCATGTATAGTCATTAGTCTCTACATTATTTCCAAACTGATCGGTCGATCTGATGAAAATATTACCCTGAGCACCATATAACCATTGCATTCCTCCAAAAAGGGAGAAAAGGTTTCGTTTCAGCTGATATTGTATTCCAATCTGTGAATAAATAAAATGAAGCTTGTCCGGATGAAGTGAATTAAAATTGCTCCTGATCCCAAAATCTTTCTGGATGACCGCAGATGTCCGCTCAAACTCAAATCCTTTATTTTGCAACAAATATCCGCCAGATACGATTAGACTTGTTTTCGTTCCCAATTTATATCCAATGCCACCTCCTGCATTGAAATTCCACCCTTGCTCATATTCATTTACTAAGCCAGGAATAAATGAAGCCCCGGTCTCAACAAAGAAATTTAAGCCATGAAAATGTGATGAAACATGAGTAACAATATTTTCATTTTGACCATTTTCATTTATGATTTCAGAAAAGAAGATAGATTCCAACTGCGCAGGTAATCTGACTTTTTGCACAACAGGTTGCATTGTAGCCTGATCTATGACTGCATCATCCGGCAAAATAACAACTGATACTGCATTTGAAATCACGGAAGGTGAATGATTTGGAATAATGATATCGTTGCTCTCATTTGCAAGAGGAGCTGTTGCAAATATTTTATTTGTTGAAGGAATCGAATTCACTTTGGCAGGTAGTACCTCATTCTTTCTATCTTTATGATAGGCAATTTTCGCTGATTTCGTTTTTAATGACGCAGTTTTTCCAGGAGTAGCCTTCTTTTCACTTTTTAAATTGAATTTAGATACTGGAG
>JBDUDG010000436.1:0-2786 GCA_040003045.1 Saprospiraceae bacterium
TAGAATGCCGGTTTGTCGGCGAATTTTTCCATTGCCTCTGTCAGGAATGAATTCAAATTCGGATATCGGTCTACATCAATATTGGCAGGAAGTCCTTTTGGATAATGCTTAAGCCAGGGGCGCGGATCAGCCATGTGTGCATCTAAGTTGAGTGATGATGCAAGATAAAACTCTTTACCTAAGCACATCAGCTTACATCACAAGGATTCATCAGGGCTTAAAAGAAAAAAGCCTGTCCCAATTCGAAAAAGGGAACAGACCCTGGGTAATATGGGGTATTATGTAATCCAAACGGGGGTGTTATAGGTGTTAAAAGTAGTACCTATCCGAAGGTATTAAGTATAGGGATAAAGCACTAATTATATGGGGGCAAACCCTTATCCGGTAGCAGATGTGCAATATTCGGTTCCAATTATTTAGTGTCCGCTGCCGATTGTATCAAGTGCTTTTGAAAGTTTCCTGCACATTAATTCAATTTCTTCATCACTGATTACCAACGGAGGTGCGAGGCGCAGGGAACGGTCGTTGAATAAAAACCAATCTACAAGAAGCCCTTCTTTATTGCAGGCTTTTACGGCTTCAAATAATAGTTTTGGTTTTTTTAATTCAATAGCCATTAATAAACCACGGTTTCTGATTTCATGGATGGCTGAGTGCGGGGTGAGTGCTTCCCTGATTTTATTTCCTTTTGCAATGGCCTGATGATGTAAGTTTTCTTCAATGATAATATTGAGTGCTGCTAAACTGGCTGCGCAACTCAGTGCATTTCCGCCAAAAGTAGTGAGATGACCAAGTGGAGGATGATCCGAGAGTACTGACATTATTTTTTCACCTGAAATAAATGCACCGAGTGGAAGACCGCCTCCAAATGCTTTGGCAAGAAGAAGAATATCAGGTATCATGTCTTCTTGCTGGAAGGCCCATAATGTCCCTGTTCGGCCCATTCCTGTTTGTATTTCATCAAGGATCAACAACGTTCCTGTTTCATCACATTTTGATCGAATGGCATTCAGGTATCCTTCTTTAGGAATGATGACACCAGCTTCTCCCTGTATGGGCTCAATGATGATTGCAGCTGTTTTAGAAGTAATCGAATTGAGTTCATCGAACGAATTGAAATCAATATGGCGAATACCAGGAACTAACGGCAATGCAGCTGAAGTGTATGCTAAATCACTTCGCAGACTTTCTGCTCCGGCCGTACTTCCATGATATGCATTTCGACATGATATGATTTCATATCGACCTGAGTACTTCCTCGCCAGTTTCAATGCGCCTTCTACAGCTTCCGCACCTGAATTTGTAAAATAAGAAGTGGTCAGGGAAGGAGGAAGTACCTGCACCAATTTTTCCGCTAAAGCAACCTGTGATTTGAGGATATGCTCTCCATAGACTTGCGTGTGAAGATGAAGATCAAGTTGTGCCCTG
Source organism: Saprospiraceae bacterium (assembly GCA_040003045.1). GTDB lineage: Bacteria > Bacteroidota > Bacteroidia > Chitinophagales > Saprospiraceae > Opimibacter. The sequence goes on from JBDUDG010000436.1 coordinate 1,429, forward strand.
ATCGCATTTAATATTTTTGGATGACCATGACCTAATGAAGAAACAGCGATGCCTGAAATACAATCTATGAAAGGTGTGCCATTCTGATCAAATAAATAAATTCCCTCACCACGACTGACCTCGAATCCTGCCGGATCAGGCGAAGTTTGAGCAATATAACGCAGAAAGGATTTACGATTTACGATTTTGGATTTACGATTTTGGATTTTACGATTTTGGATTTACTCCTCTCACTCTCTTCCGCGTCACGACTTCGTACCTGGCGGGACTAGGCTGCCCTTGTCACTTTTTCTCTCACTTCTCTCGCGTCACGACTGCGTCATTGGTGGGACTGTGCTGTGTTTGTCACTTTTTCTCTCACTGAAGGTTTAGTAAGCTCTTCATCTTATAGAAAATATCTGTGTTTTCATAAATACCTCGAAAGAGTTCTGCTCCCGGGCCTTCTGCAAAAACAGGTATCATCGTCGCAGTATGATGCTTGGTGGTGAAGGCCACTTCGATATGATTGAGTGTAGAGCCTGGATTGACTGCAAAGCCACCTGTTTCATGATCTGCAGTCACGATGACCAAAGTATTCTGGTCCTTTTCTGCGAAATCAAGCGCTTCGGCAACCACTTTTTCAAACTCGTGCAATTCGGTGACGACATAGGTCGCATCATTTTCATGACCACCCCAATCGATCTGAGAACCTTCAATCATTATAAAAAATCCTTGTGGTGACCTGTCCTTAAGAAAATTTATTGCTTTTTTCGTCGCAGGTATCGCATAGTTGCGGCCTTCACTAACTCTGCCAGGCTCATCATCAGCAGTGAAAAAGCCGATATTTTTTTTTGTTCCAATATCCAGACTTTCGATCGGTGAATGCGCCAGATCGGATATCGAATAGCCTTTATCAGTCAACTCCTTTACAAGGTCACGTCCATCTTTGCGATGAATGAATGCATTTTCACCGCCACCAATAAATATATCAACCGGTGTATCCAGAAATGAAAGCGCAATCTCTTCTGTCAGTTCACGTCCGGCAACATGTGCAACGAATGCTGCAGGTGTAGCATGTGTGATCGAACAGGTGACAACAAGGCCGGTGGCCATTCCTTTTTTTTCTGCCATTTCAAGGATTGTAGGCATTGATTTTTTGTGTTCATCTACTCCGAGATATCCGTTGTCTGTTTTTACTCCGGAAGCAAATGCTGTTGCGCCTGCAGCACTGTCTGTCACCAGATTGTCGGCAGAATGAGATTTATGAAAGCCGATATTCGTAAATCGTTCGAATACCGTTTTATTGTCATTCATGTACATCGCACCGGTGATCTGGGGAAGACCCATACCATCGCCGATCAGGAAAATTATATTCTTCG
>JBDUDG010000105.1:0-9320 GCA_040003045.1 Saprospiraceae bacterium
AAGACAGTTGAAAGGCCGATGGATTTGAATCCGTATCTGGTATACGTTGAGTCCCTGTGTAATGTCCCGTCAAACTTATTCTCCAATGACCTTTATACGTTGCCACACTTGATACATAGGACAGGTTCGCAAAAAACCTGGAAGCCGGTGTGAAAATTTGTTTTCTTAATCCAGCATCTCTGTATGTAATGCGTGAGTCTTGTAATTTATATGCCACTTTTGCATCCAAGCGTTTCAACAATTCATATTGGAGTTCTGCCTGGAATGTATTAGCGTATGATGATCCTTCAAGATTGTATATCCATAACTCTTGCGGACTGATATCGAGATCCACAATGGTCCTGTCAGTAAACATGGTTCTGAAAAAATCTAGCGACACCAGTCCGTTCCTGTAGTCAAGCTTAAATTCCTGGTTAAGACTGGCCCCAACATTCCATGCTTTTTCCATGTTCAGGCCATATGGTTCATCACCATCTTTTTGTCCAGGGATCCTCCATTGTCGTGAGCTTGCAAGTGCTCCCAAATTTTCTGCAATGGGCAATGAAGTTCTCATGCCACGGCCACCTGAAAGTCTGATGACAGTATTGGCAGATGGCGCATATCTCAGATGCAACCTGGGATTCAGCAGCCATCCATACAGGTTATGTTTATCCACTCGTACACCTGCTACAAGGGTAAATTTTTCATCAGGTTTGTAAGAATATTCAAAGAATGCGCCAGGAACAATTTCCTTAAATGCATAGGGATCTGAATTAAGTACCTCATCATAATTATTATACCGAAAGCTAATTCCTGTGAAATATTGATGTCTCGTATCCGAAAGAATGGACTGAAATAACCAATTTCCACTAAATGATGTTTGATGCCCGACATACAGGTTGTTTCCAATCAAAGCAGTTTGCTGATGATTTGTATATCCGTATTGTGATCCAAGAGAAGCATATCTTTTATTTGGAAAAACATACCCAAGTTTCCCCAATACCTGGATCCGATCCGCATTGATTTCAACGGGATAATATTCCTGCACATCAGAAGCGCCAGCGACATGGCCACCTTGTTTCCGATCACGCAACCACTGCACATTCAACTGCGCCTCCACATGTGATTCTTCATTGTGATAATCCCATCGATTGTCGAGTGTAATCAAATTTCCTTTTGGTGAATCTGCAAAGCCGTCCTTATTCCGATCCAGTTTTTTAGGATAAGAACTGATATGTCCGAAAAATGCTGTGCTCAACATATGGCTCAATTGCACTCTTTGAAAGGCATTTAATTCTGACCGATAGCCATCATTGAAAAATCCGTTGATCAGAAATTTATCTCCGTCATGTGGTTTTCGCAGCTCGACATTGATCTGTCCTGTCATACTCTCATACCCTTGTATCACTGATCCTGCACCTTTACTTATTTGTATGGATTCAATCCAGGCACCTGGTGTATACAGAAGACCATAAGGTATTGCGAGACCTGATATACCCGGACTTTGTTCCTGACTGATGAGACTGTACTTTCCTGACAGTCCCAACATCTGTATTTCTTTCGCTCCCGTGATCGCATCTGTAAAACTCACATCCACTGTTGCATTTGTTTCAAAGCTTTCCGATAGATTACAACATGCGGCTTTGAATAGCTCTTCTTTCGAAATATTCTGGAGTTGCAATGGATCAAGAAATGAAACTTCAGTAGTCCGTTTTTTATGACTTACCACGACTTCGCCCAGGACATTCTGTTGCTCCTGGAAAACCACCGAGATGAATTTACCAGGCACTACGAGTATGGTATCAGGTTGATAACCGGTGTATGCAAATATCAATTTCTCACCGTCGTCTTTCCCGTGGGCAATAAAAAAATAGCCTGATGTATCTGTTGTAGTATTCCGCTTGCTCTGCAACCAATAGACCTGGGCGAATGCAAGTGGATTGATCTTGCCATCCTGCATTTCTTCGGCCACTACACCGCGAACGGAAATATCCTGAGCCCTGGCTTCCTTCATCAACGTGAAGAAAACCAGCGCAAAAATGTATGATAGGCGCATGTTACTCTTTTTTAGCGCCGCTATCGTACTGACAGCAAGATGGGAGTTTGCTGTACCCTTTTGGATCTGCTTTGGCAAGATCGGAGCGGTAGCCTGCTTTTGCAAGGGCGTCTGCTACTTTCTGTCTGTCCATTTTAGAAGAGCCTAATAAAACAAGTGTATCGGTTTGCTGATCCCACTCTGCTTTTTTGACCCCACTGACATCCATTGCTGTAGATTCAATCCGGGCTTTGCACATGCCACAAACACCAGGTACAACAAGCGTTACAGTTTGATCTCCGGGTTCAACCTTGACTGAATTTGCTGAAGCTGTTTTTGCAGGAGGTGCAGAACAAGACCTTCCTTTTTGAGCAGAAAGAATAGTTGGTAATGCAATTAATAAGGACAGGCAAAGAATGGCGCTGAATATATTTTGATTTAAAGTTTTCATTGTTTTTGAATTAAAAGTGAAAAGTAACACTTCGGCTCATCTTCGAACAAGTTCGAATTTGATGCAACTCAGTATGCCAGTGATGGGCACCAGAAAATCAAAAAATAAGCTAGGCATAAAAAATCAGTGCCTGATGCATAAGGTAAATAGGCGGACCCGAATCAGATCCATTCGCTTCAATTGGCTTAAGTTGTCCAACTGTATTGAAAGGAACAAATTCTGAAATCGTGGTTTGGGTATATACAGGAACGTCTGTCCATTTCAGAAAAGAAGGCGTGACTGAAGTGATATTTTGTTTCAATATCATGACCTCATCATCGCAGCATTTCTTTCCCGCATTACTGTCACAATGCTTTGCAAGCGCTTTTTTACAGCAGGCAGGAAGATTGACGGGAATGTCATGATCCTCACATGCCTTTGCAACAAACAGTGAAATGGATTCCAGCGCGCCTTTGCAATAATGCATATGCAACGGCACTCCCACCTGCGAAAGCAGGATGAGTGAAATTAGGGCATATGAAAGTATCGGACGCATCATTAGAAATGCAAAAGTAGGGGTTTTACGGAGAAGGACTTGTGAGGAGGTTGTTAAGTGTACCCCCTGCCCCCTAAAAAGGGGGACTCTTTAGAAAGACTTTATCAAGTCCCCCTTTTTAGGGGGTAGGGGGTAAAACATTTTTAGGGGGCAGGGGGTCGTGCCTAAGTAATTAAATATGTGTTAATTCAAATTTCCCTCCCCTCAATAGCCTTACTTTTGACTATATGTTGATACATCTCCTGCTTGCGCTGCTTCTTTCAGGCCCTTCTGTTCGTGAAAGCAGATCTTCTCTAAGCGGCTCTGACAGTCTTACTGTATATGTCTTCCTGCTGGATGAATGCACGATCAGCCAATTCTATACACCTCAGCTGACAGATTATTACAATAAGTACCATTCGAAAAAGGTTGGATTCATAGGCTACTTCCCTAACTTCTCCTCAAAGCCTGCACAAATCGAAGATTTTGGCAAAATCTATCATATCCCTTTTCCCCTTAAGCAGGACTACTACAAAGACTGGACGAAGAAATTCGGAATAAAGGTTACACCTGAGGTGGCTGTCTGGGATCATCGGGAGGACCGCCTGATCTACAGAGGACGAGTTGATGACAGTTATGTTCGGGTCGGAAAACGCAAAACGCACCCTCAAAATGAAGACCTGAAGAACGTGATTGAGTCTTGGCTCAATGGCCAAACCCCCCCAGATACGATTGTCACGCAGGCCATTGGTTGTTTTATTAGCTTTGCAAACCCCAAATTGTAAATCGTATGTTTCGACTCCTCTACGCAATCATGTCCCACAATAACAATCCAAAATCGTAACTTGTAAATCGTAAATCGTAAATCCAATACTTCGACTTTCTACACTCAACCATGTGCTACCGCTCAGCAACCATTATAAATCGTAAATTTTTATTGATGAAATCATTTCTTCCATTCACTCTTTTCATTGCCTTTGCTTTCGCAGCTACCGGGCAGGTGACCTTTACCAAGGACATAGCACCGATCATTTACAATAACTGCACAAAATGCCATCGGCCCAATGAGATCGGTCCTTTCCCGATGACTAATTATGATGAAGTGATACCATGGGCAGATATGATTAAATATTCAACCTCCATTCGTTACATGCCACCCTGGAAAGCTGATCCACACTTTTCAAGATTCATTGGTGAGCGCGTTCTAACAGATGAACAAATTTCACTCATTGCACAATGGGTGGATAATGGAACTCCTTATGGTAATGCTGCTGAGGAGCCTGCTCTTCCAGAGTTTCCATCAGGTTCACAGATAGGAACACCTGATCTTGTATTACACTTTGCTCAATCCTTTACACACAAGGGGGGAAATGAAGATGAATATCGTGTATTCGTATTTCCTACGGGACTTACAGAAGACAAAGAAATATCAACCATAGAATTGCGTCCTGGGAATCGTAAAGTTTTACATCACGCACTTTTTGCTTTTGATGACACAGGTGCAGCACAAGCTATGGATGATGCCGATCCTAAATACGGATATGATGGTTTTGGTGGCTTCGGTATTGACAATGTGCTGGGCAATATGTTCCCAGGTTACGTCCCCAGGCAGAAACCAGTGCCTTATCCGCATGGTTTAGGACAGACATTACCAGCTGGTGCAGATCTGCTGATGCAGGCGCATTATGGTCCATATCCTAATGAAAGTGTCGACAGTTCAACGATCAATATCTTTTTCAAAAAAGAACCTGTTGAACGCCAGGTACAGAATCTGATTTTCCTTCCCATCAGTCCATATCTCACAGGGGATGTTTTCTTAATGGCACCGAATACTGTGAAGACCTTTCATTGCAAATTCACCACCCCTGTTAAAGTAAGTGTATTTGCGATCTGGCCACATGCACATCTTTTGAATAAGAGCTATGAAGTATTTGCTGTTCATCCGAATGGTGACACTACAAACCTCATCCGCATTCCAGATTGGGATTTCAACTGGCAGGGTGTGTATAGTTTCAAAAAATTTATCGTGCTTGAACCAGGTACCACAGTTTATGCTAATGTCACTTATGACAATACCACAAACAATCCAAGCAATCCAAATGATCCTCCTCAATTTGTAACCTGGGGTGAAAAGACCACAGACGAAATGTTATTCATGCCCATCAATTATGTCGCCTACAAACAAGGAGATGAAAACGTTAATCTCGATGATCAGACCACTGCCATTGAAGATCCAAACGTCCGCTTTGTCAATCACTATCTTGCTCCGATCATTCCAAATCCTGTAAGTGATGAAGCTTACATCAACTATGTACTTGAGCATTCAGATCACATCACATTAAGAGTACTCGACATGCAGGGCCAGGTAATCACCAACATCTCTTCCAATGAATGGAACACAGAAGGTGCACATCTGCGCAGCGTAGACCTCACTCAGTATCCGGCAGGCACCTATTTCGTCCAGATGTTAGGAACGAATTTTATGCAGGCGCAGAAGATGGTGGTGCAGAGATAAAAAATGAAAATTGTTCGGGGCGTATTGTATTCGCCCCTAGATTAAGAAGTTTTGAAATGAAAATAGTTCCGGCATATTATATCCATCCCGCTTTCAGAAATAGGTTTGGGCGGATGCAATACGCCCCAACCTATTTCTGAAAAAAGGTAGATACTTTTTCTATTTTTTTAATTGACTTCACCAGTCATGAAATACAACCCAAGATTCCATCATCGCAGGTCCATGCGGCTTAGAGGATATAATTATGCCAAAGCCGGATCATACTTTGTTACAGCTGTTTGCAAGAATCGACAACCCATTTTTGGTGAAATTCAAAGCGGCAAAATGATTCTTTCTGAGTTTGGTCAAATCGCATTTGACAATTGGTATCAAACACCTTTAATAAGACCAAATGTCGAGCTTGGAGAATTTGTAGTAATGCCCGATCACATTCATGGAATTATTAATATCAAAGAAAATAGAGGGCTTCAAAAATTGCCTGCAAATCCTGTCTTCAAGTCGCCTTCACAGACTCTGGGTGCAATTCTTCGTGGATTTATGGCTTCCGTCACAAGTAAAATAAATAGCAAGAGAAACAGCCACGGTGAAAAGGTTTGGCAACGAAACTATAATGATAAGGTAATCAGAAACAAATGGTCATATTTCATGATCTCAAAATACATCCGCCATAACCCAAAAAAATGGAAAGGCAATTTATAAGCCAAAAATCAAATTGCGTGAAAAGAAAAAAAGGAAGGGCGTATTGTATCCGCCCTTCCTTTTCTTTCTTTTCAATCCAGCATATCCCCCAATCCTTGCTTCAACGCATCTTTTAAATAGCTCTTGGTCTCAAGGGAATAATGTTTCTTGATCAGGATAAGCAGATTGTTTTTTAATGCCCCATCATGCTCTTCACGATACTGTTTTACCAGTCCGAGTATAACATAGAATCTTCTGTAATCACGGTTTGGTCCCTGCAGGTAAAACTCGGAATTGAGAAGTTTCAATCCTTCATCCTGTACTGTAGAAGACTGTCCTGAAATATATTTGGCGAGTGATGCAATGAATTCCTCCAGGTAATCAACAGGCAGGATTTTTGCTTTATCATCTTTGAAAAAGGCTAACGATGCACCACTTCCCTTTTGGGCGAATAATTCTGCACGGGCAGCATAGATGGCCGGAGAGCTTCTTTGATCGTAACGGGTAGCCTGCCGCAATGCTTCATCTATATCAACTGCCGCAATGGCGGTTAGGGCCAGATAGATCACAGGGGTCTTTTCCGTAGTCTCTAAAAGTTTTAATGCATACACTTTTGCTTTATCAGGAGCCAGATCTTTCAGTGATTGAAGAAGAAAGTCCTGAAGATCGGCATCCTTTTCCGTGAGTGTCATTTTCTCCAAATGTTCAGTATCTGTATGATCCGTAAAATATTGAATAGAAATGGACCTCATCGTTTCTGAAGAATCAACCATCAGCTTTTCCAATATAGATTCTGATATTTCAGACATAGCCGAATAAGCAGACACCCGATGACTTATAGATGGTGTATATAAAAGCCTGGTTTCATTTTCAGATTCATCTATAACCTGATTTACCATAACTAGTAATACATCCCTCGGATCAATGATGACTGTAGCCGGTGGCTCTTTTGTATCCCATGTAAAAGTTTGTGATTTCTGATCAAGCCAGATTTTATGAATATCACTGCTTCCGTTTTTATAATAAACACCGACTTCAACCGGCAATTTGAATACCTCTAAATATCCTTGCTGATCTTGGGTTTGCGTGAAGTCGACAGTTACCCGGTGTGTCTCTGCATCATACGTTTGATGGACATCCAGGATCGGATGGCCAGTAGCGTAAAACCATTGGTCAAAAAACCAGGCAAGATCCATACCAGTCACTTCTTCAAACGCCTGTCGCAGATCGGCAGCTTCTACAGAATTGTATGCATGCTGTTGAAGATATAATCGAAGAGACGCAAAAAACGCCTCATCGCCTACAAGATCGCGGAGCATGTGCAGCACCAGCCCACCCTTATTATAACTGTGTGCATCAAATACTGCATTCTCATCAGGATAATGATAATAGATCAGCGGGTGCTTTTTCTCTTCACCAAAATATCCATTCAATTCATCCATGCGAGATACATCAGCCCGCTCTTTTCCATATTTATATTCATACCAGAGATATTCAGCATAATTGGCAAAGCCTTCATTGAGCGTGATGTTCGCCCATGATTCACAGGTCACCAGATCGCCAAACCAATGATGAAATAATTCGTGTGAAACGATGTAATCATTTGAACCCGGCTTGATTACATCTTCATCATGAAATTGGATAAAATCTCCAAAGACAGTTGCCGTCGTATTTTCCATCGCACCGGACACAAAATTCTTTACGATGATCTGCGCATATTTTGGCCATACATAATCGAATCCAAGCTTTTGTGAAAAAAACTCGATCATCTCCGGCGTGTGTGCAAAGATGGCCCTTGCATCTTTTCCATAACCCGGATCAACATAATAATCGACTGGACGACCTCTCCAGTAATCCGTCACCTTATCCCATTTTCCAACAGCAATCATTGTTAAGTAAGGCGCTATTGGCAATTCTAACTTCCAGTCATCTCGACGCATACCATTGGGAAGAGTAGTTGACGAAATGAGTGTGCCGTTTGATAATGTCATGAAAGTATCGGCAACAGTAAGGATGATCTCTTGCGTTCCTCTTTCATTGGGATGATCTATGGTGGGAAACCATTTACGATTGGAAGAAGTCTCACCCTGTGACCAGATCTGTCGCGGAACATCAGGTAGTGTATCAAGCGGATCGATAAAATACAAACCCTGGTCGCTGGTGATTGCAGCACCCTCATCGTTGTTGCTCGGTTTTGGTGATGCGGAATACTGAATGGTGACTGTCAGTCGATCACGTTTTCCCATCGGTTGGGCAAGAGGAATAGTAAGGATATTTCCATCATAGGTATAGTCCTTGATAATCTTATCACCTGTCATTATTTTCTTAATGTCAAAATCGACAGCATCCAGCTTCAGATCAGTCTGCGTGTAAAAGAGCGGCGAAAGTGTGAGAGTCGCTGTTCCCTCGACAGTTGATGTGGCCCAGTCGAATGACAGATCTAATTGAGTATTGAGTAGATCCCATTTTCTTTCCTCTGCGGGCCGATAAGGATAGGCGATATCTTCCGTTGTATCGTCCATGTTTGACATGGTATCGACATCAGCCTGGGTGTTGTCCTCTGTCTCAGGCCCTGGATTGTGATTTTTCGTAGTGGCGCAGGAAATAAAAAAAACCGCACAGACGGTCAGAGCTAATAACTGAATTTTAATCATGATGACAGCTTATAAGGTAGATTGGATTCCAAAGGTAAATACTTTAGAAGCTTAACACTGCGGTTAACAATTCGTTGTTGGAGAAATAAGACGAAGAGAGGGATTGCTTCGACTCCTCTTAAAAGATTTCGGCTCCGTTCAACCTATATGTATGTTGAGCGAAGCCGAAACATCTTTTGAGAAATCTTTATCGGTCGTTGTACGAACGATGGCTAAGGTTTAATCTATATCTGCCATTGTCTCTTCCTCTGCATGCACAGCATTACGGGGAGTATTGACAAATTTGGCTTTGATCTTTTGTTCGACTTCCCAAGCAAGTTCAGGATTGTCCATAAAGAATTGCTTGGCGGCATCTCTTCCCTGAGCAATCTTAGTGCCTTCGAAGCTGTACCATGCGCCACTCTTTTGAATAATATCTGCATCAGCCCCGAGATCGACAATTTCCCCAACTTTGGAAATACCTTCTCCAAACATGATGTCAAATTCAGCAACCC